>JASFUE010000055.1:0-13898 GCA_050050435.1 Burkholderiales bacterium
TCCCAGTTGCGCCGCCAGCCTGATTCGTTGCGCTTCACCACCCGACAGACTCGGCGCCGAGCGATCCAGCGTCAGATAACCCAGTCCGACCTCGGACAGAAATCCCAGACGGCTTCGCAATTCGGCAATCAGATCGCGGGCAATCGCCTGCTCGCGCCCTTCAAGCCCGACCTCTTCAAACGAATGCGCAAGCTCTTCGACCGGCCGGCTGCCATAGCCGGCAATGTTCTCGCCACGCCATCTGACGGCCAACGCCGTGTCGTTGAGCCGGCTGCCATGACATGCCGGGCAGGATTCCTCGACTTCCAGCCAGTCGATCCACGAGTCGAGCACATGGTCCTCGGTGCCGCTGCGCGCGCGCTGCTCATCCCACTCGATTTCTGCAATCTTCAGCCCGGTGCCGTAGCAGGACGAGCACCATCCATGGCGCGAGTTGTACGAGAACAGTCGCGGATCGAGTTCCGGAAAGCTGTTGCCGCACGACGGACAGGCGCGCTTGGTCGAGTACACCGTTTGCGTCATCGGCCCACCGGTCATCAGCTGATCAAGCGGCGCAATGATGTGCACCACACCTTTTCCATATTCCAGCGCGCTTCGCAACGCCGCACGCAACCCGGCCTCGTTCGCCGCACTCACCTTCACGTCGGCCACTGGCAACTCAATGACGTGTTCGCGAAAGCGGTCGATACGTGGAAACGGCCGCGTCGGCAGATATTCACCATCTACGCGCAGGAACCCGAAGCCGCGATTGTGCGCCCAACGCGCCAGATCGGTATATACGCCCTTGCGGTTGCTCACCAGCGGCGCCAGAAAACCGATGTGCTGGCCCCTGAAATCACGCTGGATGCGCGCCGCGATCGCGTCCTCGCTTTGCGGTTCGATCGCCACCTCGCAATCGGGGCAATACTGTGTGCCCAGCTTAACGAACAACAGGCGCAGGAAATGATGTATTTCCGTGAGCGTGCCGACCGTGCTCTTCCTGCCGCCGCGGCTGGTGCGCTGTTCGATGGCCACGGTTGGCGGAATGCCGTGAATGGCATCGACGTCCGGGCGTGAGGCCACCTGCACGAACTGGCGCGCGTAGGCATTGAGCGATTCCAGATAGCGGCGCTGCCCTTCTCCGAACACGATATCGAATGCCAGCGTCGACTTGCCGCTGCCGGAAACACCGGTAATGACCGTGAACTGCTTGCGCGGCAGCGCGACATCGAGGTTCTTCAGATTGTGCTCGCGCGCATTGCGAATGCGGATGAACTCGTCCAGTTGCCGTCCGGGCCGAGGCGGCTGCGGCTGCGGCGACGCCTGCAGCAGTTCCTGCAACTGGTGGCTGTAATCCTGCAGCGCGCGCCCGGTGTGCGAGCGCGCATGCTGTTTCACCGCGTCCGGCGTGCCGGCGCAGACCACTCTTCCGCCGGCCTCGCCACCTTCCGGGCCCAGGTCGACAATCCAGTCAGCGGCGGCGATGACGTCGAGATTATGTTCAATGATGACCAGCGAGTGGCCGGCGTCGACCAGTCGGCGCAACGAGCGCAGCAGCTTGGCGATATCGTCGAAATGCAGCCCCGTGGTCGGCTCATCGAACAGAAACAGGCTGCCGGTCTCGGCCACACCGTTTACGCGCGCCAGATGCCCGGCGAGCTTGAGCCGTTGCGCTTCACCGCCGGAAAGTGTCGGCACTGGCTGGCCCAGGCGCAGATAGTCCAGGCCGACATCCGCCAGCGGCTGCAAACGGCGCAGCACTTCGGGCAGATCCGCAAAATATCCCGTGGCTTCGGACACCGTCATTTCCAGGACGTCGGCAACATTACGCGCAGCCTTGCCCTGCGCCGAGATGGTGACTTCCAGCACTTCGGGCCGGAAACGCTTGCCGTCGCAATCCGGGCAGCGCAGATACACGTCCGACAAGAACTGCATTTCGACATGCTCGAAACCATTGCCGCCGCAAGTCGGGCAGCGTCCGTCACCGGAATTGAAGCTGAACATCCCGGGCTTGTAGCTTCGTTCACGCGCCAGCGGCGCTTTCGCGAACTGTTCGCGTATGGCATCGAAAGCGCCCACATAACTGGCCGGATTGGAGCGGGTGGTACGGCCGATCGGCGTCTGGTCCACCATCACTACGTCCGCAACCGCTTCGTAACCGCGCAATGCCTTGTGCGCGCCCGGGGTCTCGGTCGGTTTGCCCTTGTGTTTGAGCAATGCCGGATACAACACGTCCTGTACCAGCGTCGACTTGCCTGATCCGGACACGCCCGTGATGCAGACCAGCCGGTTGAGCGGAATCGAAACGTCCACGTTCTTCAGGTTGTTTTGCGATGCGCCGATGATCTGCAGCGCCGGCGCCGAAGCCTTGACCGGAAGCTGCGCCAGACCGGTATCAGTGCTGCGCCGGCCGTAGAGATAATCCCCTGTCAGCGATTCGGCACCGGCAAGCCGCGACGGCTCATCGAAGAAAATAATCTGGCCGCCGTTTTCACCCGGTCCCGGCCCCATGTCAATCAGCCGGTCCGCGGCGAACATGATCTGCGGATCGTGCTCGACTACCACCAGTGAGTTACCAGCATCGCGCAAGTTGCGCATGACCTCGATCACCCGCCCCATGTCACGCGGGTGCAGACCGATGGAGGGCTCATCGAGAACGAACAGCGTATCGGTCAGCGACGTACCCAGCGCCGTGGTCAGGTTGATGCGCTGGACTTCACCGCCGGACAGCGTGCGCGATTGGCGATCCAGAGTGAGATAGCCAAGGCCGACCTGCTGCAGGTAATCGAGCCGCGAACGGATCTCGCGCAGCAACAGATCGGTTGCTTCATCCAGCGCAGCGCCCACACGTGCAGTCTGCGCCGCAGCATGAAAGGCGTCGAAGAAATCCTTGCAGCGGTCAATCGGCAACAGCACCAGGTCGTGCAGTGTCAGCCCGTCCACCGCCTGCAATTGCTGCGGCGTCCACTCCACTCCCGGCGGATGGTAGCGCGCAGACGCATCGAGTACCGCATCCGCGGTCGCCCTGTCGCCGACGCGCCAGAGCAAGGCCTCGTGTTTGAGGCGGCTGCCGTTACAAACCGTGCATGGCGTATAGGCACGGTATTTGGATAACAGCACGCGGATGTGCATCTTGTAGGCTTTGCTCTCGAGCCAGGCAAAGAAATGGCGCACGCCATACCAGGTGCCCGGCCATGATTTGCGCCAGCTCACCCACTCCGGCTCGCCCTCCAGCACCCACTGGCGCTGTTGCTGCGTCAGTTCACGCCATGGCGTATCGAGAGGGATATTGCGCTTGTGTGCATATTTCTCGAGGTCGTCCTGGCATTCCCGGAAACTTTTCGTCTGCCATGGCTTGATCGCACCTTCGCGCAACGTCAGCGACTCATCGGGAACGATCAGCCCGAAATCGATACCGATCACCCTGCCGAATCCGCGGCAGGCTTCGCAAGCACCGACCGGCGAGTTGAACGAAAACATCCCCTGACTCGGTTCGTGGTAATGAATATCGCAGTCGGCACAATGCAGGTCGTTGCTGAACTTCCAGGTGGCCGTCGGCGCGCCTTCGTCATCGATCACATGCACGCGTATGCGCCCGTGGCCGACACCCAGCGCCGATTCCAGTGCCTCGATGACGCGTTCGCGCCCGGCCGATGCCAGCCGGAAACGATCCTGCACAACTTCGAGGCTGCCCTTCTTTTTGGTAAATACGCGCGTATAGCCCTGCGCCTCGAGCAACTGCAGCACTTCCTTCTCGGAAAAATTCTTCGGCACGTCGATCGAAAACGTCATGACCAGACGTGGATCATCGTTTTGCTGCGCACGCTGCTGCAACGCACTGTAGATCGAATCCGGCGTATCGCGGCGCACTGGTAGCGCGCACTTGCGGCAATGCAGATGCGAGACACGCGCAAACAGCAACTTCAGGTGATCGGACAGCTCTGTCATGGTACCGACCGTCGAGCGCGAAGTGCGAACCGGGTTGGTCTGGTCAATGGCAATTGCCGGCGGCACGCCTTCGATTGCATCAACCTGCGGCCGATCCATGCGATCGAGAAACTGACGCGCATAGGGCGAGAAAGTTTCCACGTAGCGACGCTGCCCTTCGGCATACAGAGTATCGAATACCAGCGATGACTTGCCGGAGCCGGACACGCCGGTGACCACCAGCAGTTCGCCCAGAGGCAGATCGATATCGAGGTTTTTCAGGCTGTTCTGACGCGCTCCGCGAATGCGGATGGTGTCTGCGGATTTGCTTTTCATTTCTGCCAATCGAAACTCTCTTTCACAATCAACTTGCCAAGCGTCACCTGCGTGTTGCAAACGCCATCAAACCTTGCATAACCGTGCTTTTGTCACCAGAAGTCGGGGTCGGGACCGGACGAGCACGCCTATCCCGGCACACCTGCCATACCAAGAGCCTGGAACACCAGCAAGACAACAGCGAGCATCAGCCCGCCATATGGAACCCACACGGGGTAGACCCGAACTCCCGGCGGCGCTTCCTGCACCTTCTTGATTCGAATCAAGGAAAGGTTGACCAGAACGAACACCACCAGAATGGCGAGACTCGTGAGCTTCGCCAGTGTAACCAACGGCAACCACAGTGCGAACAACAGCACACCGGCCGCAATGACCGCAGTGGCAACAACGGGGGTGCCGGTGCACCTGCTCACAAGAGCCAGCGTCCTGAACGTCCAGCCCGCCCGCGCCATGCCGTACAACATTCGAGAGGACATTATCATCTGGATCAACGCACCGTTGATGACAGCAAACAGGCTGATCAGCGCGATGATCGTCGGTTGCGCACCAGTCGCGCGCTCGAACACCAGCGCCAACGGGGCATCACTCCGGGACAAGGTCGAAAGCGGCAATGCCAGCACGGCGGCGGTCACGACCAGAATATAGAGAAAGGTCGAACCGGTCAGCGCCAGAATAATCGCCCGGGGCACGTTGCGTTGCGCATCTTTCACCTCTTCAGAGACATTGACCATGTCTTCAAAGCCGATGAATGCATAAAAGGCCAGAAAAGCACCAGCCGCCACGCCCCACCAGGCATTGATCTCGAGCGGTGGGATCAGTTCCCCGAACCGTTCCGGCAGTGAAACGAAGCTGTCTGCGGAAACGGCAATAATCATGACCAGACCGGCAATTTCGATTACGGTCGCCACCGCGGCCACCGAAACCGATTCGAGTATGCCCCACAGTGCGAGCATGCCGAGTACAAACACCACTGCAAAAATGACCGGAGATCGGGGAAGTTCCACGAACACCGCCAGGTAACCGGCGAAACCGTTGACCAGGGTCGCCGAGGACACCAGGCCAGAGAAGACGATCAGTAACCCGACCAGCGTCGACAACGCCTGGCGACCCAGGCCTTGCTGGACATAGACGGCCTCGGCACCGGATAAAGGGAAACGGGCTGCGAGTTCAGCATAGGTAAACGCGGTGAAAGCCGCCACCAGGGCAGCAACAAGAAAAGCGACTGGCGCATACATCCCTGCCACACCAGCGACCTTGCCCACCAGAACATAAATTCCTGCCCCGAGGATCGTTCCGAGCCCGTAAAAAGTAATCAACGGTAGTGACAACGAGCGCCGTAGTCCCGATTGCTGTGTTTCCATATCTCCTGATGCTCTTTTACCGGCAGCAGCGGCCGGGCCGAAGTGCCGATCAGATTCTAAGGGATTCCTTTTGCTAGACTCTGCGCACCGTGCCATCGCACGCATGAGGCCAAACGATGATCGATCTGTATTTCGCACCGACTGCCAATGGGTTGCGCGCAACCGTGGCACTGGAAGAAACCGGCCTGCCGTACCGGCTTCATAGCATCGACCTGTACGCAGGAGAACAGCATACGCCAGAGTTTCGTGCCATCAATCCTGCCGGTCTGATTCCGGCGATTGTCGATTCGCAGGGCCCGGGCAACCAGCCGTTGCGCCTGAACCAGTCAGGCGCAATCGTTTTGTACTGCGCCGAAAAAGCAGGCAAATTTATCCCCGTCGATGCTTCTGTTCGGGCACTGGCGATGCAGTATTTTATGCAAGCTGCAAGCGACATTTCCGGAACCAGCATGACCATCTTTCGTCTCGAACAAACCGCGCCGGAGAAATCAGCAGCGAATGTCGGTTACTTCACGAAGCGGCTGAAAGACGCTTTTCTGGCTTGCGAGCAGGCATTGCAGGAAAACGAATATCTTGCCGGGGAATTATCCATCGCTGACCTGATGTTGTACCCTTCCTTCGCATTGCGCCGTTCGTTGATTGGCGCGGAGCCCGGTTACGATAACCTGCGGCGATGGGCGGATAATATGGCGGGGCGCCCGGCAATCGAACAGGCCATGGCGTATGCAGGGTAAATGTGCGGCATGGTTGCCAACAGTGTGGTGCAATGCGATCTGAAAACGGGATCGAACAAAGCGATTGAACACAAGGTCCTGGCAGGATGGTTGAACGAAGGCACATTCCATCCGTCGAAACGGTGTTAATGAATTTCCCGGACGAAGGGAGCCGATCAGACATGGCACTTCCATTACGTAACTTTCTGGACGCGATCACCGATGGCCTGCAAAAAGCGGTTGGCGGTGAAACCGAGCAGGAACGCCAGACCAGACAAATCCGCCAGACCCAGCAGGCGGTTGCCACATTGCTCTACGAGACCGCTCGCGTGGATAGCAATATCAAGAACGAGGATCTGCAGGTTGCCTGCGAGTGCCTGCGCGAACTGTTCGCTCTGTCACCCGAGCAAGCGCGTGCGTTGCTGGACCAGGCCGCTGCGCCCGGCCAACGGCCGACTTCCTATCTTCCAATGACCAAACTGGTCAATGAACGCTTCAGTCCGCACGAGAAATACCGTCTCGTTGAATACATGTGGCGGGTTGCCAACGCGGATTTCGAAATCGACATGTACGAAGACCATCTGGTGCGCAAGATCGCAGAGCTGCTCTACGTGCCCCACCGTGATTTCATATCGGCGAAACTGCGCGCCCGGGACAGTTCGAACGGGGATGATTCAAACCAGGGCGGTTCAGAATAGCAGCGCCACTTCACGAGTCACAATAGTTCCGTGAACCACGATACGGAAATCGGAATACATATTGCCGGAATCGGCGCACTGGCCATTCTCTGCCAGTGGCTGGGCTGGCGTCTGAAGCTACCCGCAATCGTATTCCTGCTCATTGCCGGGCTGCTCGCCGGGCCGTTCACGGGGTGGCTGCGACCAGACGAGTTGTTCGGCGATCTGTTGTTTCCAATCATATCCCTGCTAGTCGCCGTGATTCTCTTCGAAGGCAGTCTGACTTTACGACTTTCCGAGATCCGCGGTATCGAAAAAGTCGTACTGCGGCTGGTCACCTGGGGAACCCTGGTGAGCTGGGTCATCGCCACGCTGGCAACGATTTGGCTGGTCGGCACTTCCTGGCAGGTTGCCACCCTGTTTGGCGCGGTCATGGTGGTCACCGGGCCAACCGTCATCGCGCCGATGCTGCGCACGGTGCGCCCGACAACCAAGATCGCCAATATTCTTCGATGGGAAGGCATTCTCATCGACCCGATCGGCGCAATTCTGGCGATTCTGACCTACCAGTTCATCACCGCGCTGAGTTCCGAAATAGTCCTGTTGCAGACCTTCCTCACACTCGGAAAGATGGTGCTCGCCGGCATCGCGATCGGCGTAGCTGCCGGCTACCTTTTTGGCCTGGCTATCCGTCGCAACTGGGTGCCCGAGTTCCTGCATAACTTCACGGCGCTGGGACTGGTATTCGGCGTCTACGTACTGTCCAATGCGGTGGAACATGAAACCGGTCTACTGGCCGTCACGGTCATGGGTCTTTGGCTGGCGAACATGCCGGATGTGCATACTGAAGACATTCTGGATTTCAAGGAAAGTCTTTCGATCCTGTTCATATCCGGCCTGTTCATCGTTCTTGCGGCGCGCATCGATTTCACACTGTTCCAGCAACTGGGCTGGTCCGCGCTGGGTATTTTTCTGGTGCTGCAATTTCTGGCACGCCCTCTCAAAATCTTCCTCACAACCCTTGGCAGCAATCTGAACTGGCGCGAGTGCACATTGCTCGCATGGATCGGGCCACGCGGCATTGTCGCCGCCGCCATCAGCGCGATATTCGGATTGAGGCTCGAACAGGCCGGATTCGCCGATGCTGCGTATCTGGTTCCCTTGAGTTTCTCCGTGATTATCGGCACCGTATTGTTGCAGGGCGCAAGTGCCGGCATCCTCGCTCGTTGGCTTGGTGTCGCCGAGCCCGAACCGCGCGGTTTCCTGGTCGTCGGCGCCAACCGCGTTGCCCGGTCCATCGCCTTGCAATTGCGCAAAGTCGGCTATCGGACCTTGCTGGCGGACACATCCTGGGAGAATATCGAACAGGCACGCAGTGAAGGCTTCGACACCTATTACGGTAGTCTTGTATCGGAGCATGCGGACAGACATCTCGACCTGATTGGTCTGGGCGGCTTGCTGGGACTGTCAGCGCATAATGCGCTGAACAATCTGGCAGTCATGCGTTATCGCCGCGAGTTTGGCGACCACGCCACCTACGCCCTGCACGCCAGCCGCGAGCGGGTACCTGAAAATCTGCGCATTGCCCCGGCCCAGGCCACGCACGAGTTGTTTGGCAAGGAAGTCAGCTACTCACAACTGAACAAGATTCTGAATGAGGGCGCGGTTACAACCATCGCTCTGGGTGAAGACGAGACCCTGGACACGTTCCTGGAAGCGAACCCCGATGCCATCGCACTGTTCGCGGTCGGCCCGAAAGGCAATGTTCAACCTTACACCTCGGCCACGCGCCCGGCTGCAACACATGGCTGGAAGATCATTGCAATCTCCCCTGCCTTTGCCAAGGACGCGGAGGAAGAGAGCACCAGCCCCGAGGAACGGCAGCCAAAGTAACACGTTGCGTCACCTGGTTTTCGCTACCACTCCTTGACTCAAAGCCTTACCGCACGTGTGCGGTTGGCCGGGTTCTTGCGTTTCCATGTTGTCTGAAAGGGCATGCCGTGCGTCAGCGTCACCGTCTGGCGACAGTTTCGGCATTACGGATTTTTCGCCGAATCGTGTGCACTGCCGGCACCATGCCCACCATACTGTTCAAAAGACTGACTCTGCGTTTGCATACTGGAAAGTTGGCACGATGAACACCCAATTGCACACTGATGATTCGCGTCCCGATATCCTGAACAACCCAATCGTGCGGCGCCTGGTCATGGACACGCTGGATGACGCGCGCGCGCTGATGCAACGGTTCCGGGAAGTGGATTCGTTCAATGTGTATGTACATGAGCGCATGGCGGGAATCCTCCTTGCAAATGTGATCATGTTCCTTATCAGTATCGGCTGTGTCATGGGCATCGTTACACAGCTACCCGACACGCACTGGGTGTTCGTGCTCCCGCTGATCCTCGTCTTGCCCGTTGTGCTGGCTGGAAGCATGTGCACACAGATGTACATCTTCTTCGCATGGATCGAGGGCCGTTCGATGGAACAGGCATTGGGATCACGCCGCAAAGCGCCGCGCGGAGCCCTGGCGACCTGGTTGCGCAAAAGGTTGCGCGTTGACGTCGGACCCTTTCCACGCGTGCCCTGGCTGCTCGCCACGCTGTTCGTCGTCGTGCCGCTGACAATGCTGGCATACACATGGCTCCCGGCCGCCGCGGGATTCACGGCTCTCGCGATCGTGATGCCGCTGATCTACGCTTTTCTGGACCGCTAAGCCTTACTGGATCACTGCGCCCTTCCGGATCAATGCGGCTCCGGTTGTCTGCGGCGCATCAGGCAATAGTTTTAGTCCAGAACACCATCGGCTTGGGTGAGGCTACCGTCTCGTCGATATCCTGCCACGAGAATGTCGTATTCAGCTCAGGATGCTTGCGATAGCCGCGTCGCGTCCAGAAATCGTCAAGAGCCTGATAATCTGCTGGCCTGCGCGGGTGCGTATCCGGGCGCTGGACCGCGCAGAATGCTGTCATTGTGAACCCGTCAAGTGAGCGCGCATGCGCCTCGCGTTCATTAAAGAAACGCACGCCGATTCCTTGGCCACGGTACCCGCGCTCGAGTACCGACTCGCCAAAATAGAAGACACGTTCGAGGTCATAACCATTTTTCACAAACGGCTGCTTCACCTCGTCGGTCTCCGCGATCAAGGGCAGTCCGGTCGAGGCGCCGATTACCCGCGACCCGTCAAATGCAACCACCACCACACTGTCGATCACATTGGTATAAGTCGCCAGATAATTGCGTTCGTACTCGAGATTTCCGTCATAGAGATAGGGAAACTCCCGAAAAACCTCGATACGAAGCCGGGCCAGTTCCTGCAGATAGGGCCGCGCATCGCTGCCGGAAAACCGTTTTACCTGAATTGCCATAAGAACCCGCGACAGTAGTTTTGACGATGCACGCGTGTGCACCTGTTCACAATCCGGCCACCACGTCAGCAGACCAGGTCACGATGAGCGAAACGCGTTGCTGATAACCCCGGCGTTCAACCGATTCCATATGCTGCTGCCCACTTGAGGCCTTCAATGGTGGTGGTCTTCGGCCGGTACTCCAGCCCGACCCACCCCTTGTAACCCAACTGGTCCATCAGGTCGAACAGAAACGGATAGTTTATTTCGCCCACGTCGGGTTCGTGCCGGCCGGGCACCCCTGCGATCTGGAAATGCCGCGTCATCGCCATGTTCTCGCGTATCGTCTCCGACAGGTTTCCCTCCAGCATCTGCATGTGGTAACAATCCAGATGCAGGAACAATCCGGGCACGTCCACTTCCTCGATAATGCGGCGCGCCTGCCGGGTGTGGTTGAGGAAATAGCCGTGCATGCCACGGGTCGTGTAATCCGGCCCACCACTCACGTCACCCAGTCTGTTGTTGATCGGCTCAATCACCGTCGTGATACCGTGATCACCGAGAAAGCGCGTCGCGTAACGCAGGTTATCGACGTAGACGCGATGCGCCTCGTCGTATTCCTCCCGCGCCACCACGCCCGCCATTACATGCACCGTGTGGCAGTCAAGCGCTTCAGCGTATTTAACGACCCGGGGCAGACTCGCCCTGAACTCCTGCTCCCGCCCGGGAACCGCCGTCAGGCCGCGATCGCCTTGCTGCCAGTTGCCGGTCGGCGCGTCAAACAGCACCATCGCCAGATCGTTTGCCCGCAGGCGTTCGCGCAAGTCCGCCGCCGGGTAATCGTATGGCACCTGAAACTCGACTGCCCGGAACCCCGCCCGTGCCGCCGCATCGAACCGCTGTATGAAAGGCACTTCGGTGAACAGATAATGCAAATTGGCGGCAAATCCGGGCATGACTCTTCTCCACAATGGTTCCGAAGAAAACGGGTAGACTGTAGCTGGCTCCAGCTTGCCGGCTCGATCGAGCCGGCACTTCCGGCCTCCGCCGCCTGCAACCCGACAGAACCAGAGCGCGTCGCTGCAATCATGCTACTGCAAACAGTACGAACAACCGCCATGTTGGTAAAGCACCGCCTGGCCCGCGGCCTGATTGCGTGCGCCTGTCTCGCGTGCGCGTGCGGAGCATCATCGGCAGCCGCAGGAGCCTGCCTCGATCCCGGCGCGTGGGCCGTACCCGATGCGCAAGGCTTCCGGGCGACGACGCCGTCAGACGTACTGGCCTCCGCGAAAAACGCGGACTTCGTTCTGCTCGGCGAAGCGCACGACGATCCTGACCACCATCTTTGGCAACTGCAATCGCTGGCTATGCTTCTGGGCGAACGTGATCGCCTGGCCATTGGTATGGAGATGTTCCCGCGCCGGGCGCAACCGGTGCTTGACCGCTGGGTTGCAGGCGACCTGGACGAGGCGGCATTTCTGCGCGACTCGGACTGGAATCGCGTCTGGCGCTTCGATCCGCAGCTTTATCTGCCAATTCTGCGTTTTGCCAGACTGAATCACATTCCCGTGATTGCGCTGAACGTCGAGCGTCAACTCGTCACCGAAGTTGCCATGCGCGGCCTGAGCGCGATCGACCCGGCGCGGCGCGAAGGTATCACCGACCCTGCTCCCGCGTCCGCCCAGTACCGGGAGTCGCTGCGCTCCTCGTTTGAGCAACACGGCAAGCAGGACGAATCGATGTTCGAGAACTTTGTCCAGGCGCAACTCGTCTGGGATCGCGCATTTGCACAAGCCTTGTCTGACGCTGCATCGGCGCATCCGGGCGCTCTTGTGGTGGGCATCATCGGCAGCGGCCACCTGCGCTACGGTCACGGCGTACCACACCAACTGCATTCACTCGGGCAAGACAAGATCAGCGTGTGGCTTCCCATTCCGGCCGCAAGCAATTGCGCAGAACTTGTGGACATTGCCGATGTACTGTTTCCGGTAAACGATAGCGAGCGTTCGACACCACCGGTGCTCGGCGTCTATCTGCGCGATGAAGATGGCGCAACCACCATCGGCAAGGTAATGCCTGGCAGCGTCGCCGCGAAGGCCGGGCTGGCATCGGGGGACCGTATCGTGTCTGCAGCCGGCGTTCAGATCAACAGCAGCGACGATGTGATCGCCCTGGTACGGCGCCAGTATCCGGGCACCTGGCTACCGATAATTATCGAGCGCGACGGGAAGACTGTCGATCTGATCGCGAAGTTTCCGCCAATGCAACCGGGCGAAAACGAGTAATTCCTCATGAAACGTGCCGCATTCTCGTTACACCTGATTTTGTTGTTGGCGCTCATGGCATTGGCGCGCACATCATGGTCTGCTCCGCATCTCGACCTCGACATCGCTCTCGACCCGGCCCGGCGCACTCTCACTGCCACCGCATCGATCACCACAGACACCTCGCCGCTGAACTTCTTCCTGGCGGAGAACTTTGTAGTGCAATCGGTCGAACTCGACGGCGCAACCATTCCGACTCACCAAACCATGCTCGAAGGTTTGCAACAGTTCCAGATCGACTTTCCGGACGCCCAGCAAACGGGGACTGTAACGGTGCGCTATGAAGGCGAATTGCAGCCGCTGAACACCTCGATTACACACGAGCAGACGCTGCAGGCGCTGCCGGCGATGACGTCGTCCGAAGCCAGTTTTCTGCCCGGGGAAAGTGCCTGGCATCCGGTGCTCGATACCGCGTTTACCTTTCGGCTGAACGTCTCTGTGCCCGAGGGGCAAATTGCGGTCGCGCCCGGTGCTCCTTCGAATGAGCAAACCGCAAACGGGTTACGCCGCGCCACCTTCACCATGACACGGCCGGTCGATCGCATTGATGTCATGACCGGGAAGTGGAGCATTCGCGAGCGCGAAGTCGCACTCGGTGATTCAACCGTGCGCATACGCACCTATTTTGACGAGTCCGGCGCAGCACTGGCCGATGGATACCTCGATGCAGCCGCACGCTTCATCGAGCGCTACTCAACGCAAATCGGGAACTATCCGTACGGCGAATTCAGTGTGGTCTCCAGCCCCATCCCCACCGGATTCGGGATGCCCACCCTGACTTACCTCGGCAAACAGGTACTGGCTTATCCATTCATCCGCGACATTTCGCTCGGGCATGAAATCCTGCACAGTTGGTGGGGAACAGGCATTCGAATCGATCCGGTTCGCGGCAACTGGGCTGAAGGACTGACCACCTTCATGGCCGATTACGCATTCCGCGAAGACGAAAGCGCACAGGCAGCGATGCAGATGCGTCACACCTGGCTACGCGATTATGCGGCCTTGCCACCAGGCAGCGAAAAACCGCTGTCGGCATTCCGGGCCCGCTACCACACGGCGTCTGCTACCATCGGTTACGGCAAGTCCGCCATGATGTTCTATGCGCTACGCAATCGCCTCGGTAATGAGACATTTTCCAGGGGAATTCGCGAATTCTGGAAAAAATACCGGTATCAGGCAGCCAGCTTCGAGAATCTGCGCGAGGCAATCGAACAAGTCAGCGAACAATCGCTGGACG
>JASFUE010000056.1:0-13821 GCA_050050435.1 Burkholderiales bacterium
AGAAACGGTGCGCCGTGTTCCTTGCGATGAATCTCCAGCTTGGGCATTGGTTGTTTCTTGAAACCTTCAACCAGGACGATGTCGCAGCTCGACATGCGGCGCAACTGTTCCGGCAGTTCCGCCTCCGGTGCGTCACCGGTTTCATGCATCAACACCCAGCGCCTGGCCGATGTCAGCATGACCTCGGTCGCGCCCGCCTGGCGGTGCCGCCAGGAGTCCTTGCCCGGCTGATCAACATCGAACGCGTGGTGCGCATGCTTGATCAGCGACACACGCAGGCCGGCACGGACCAGAACCGGAATCACGTTCTCGATCAGGGTCGTTTTTCCACTGCCGGAATAGCCGGCGAATCCGAATACTTTCATGAGTTGAGTTCCACGCGACCATCGGCCATGTGTAGATGGCTTACGCCCGCAAGGTTCAACAATTCGCGGTCATGGCATGCAATCAACAGCGTTCGTCCTTCTTCACCGATCGCACCAATCAGGCGCAACACCAGATCCCGGCCACTGCCATCGAGGTTGGCGGTCGGCTCATCGAGCAGATACAAGGCCGGATCAAGCGCATGCGCCCGCGCCAGTGCCACCCGCTGTTTCTCTCCGGCCGATAATGCCTGTGGCGACCTGTCGAGCAGCGGTTCAATCCCTGCCCAGGCTACCGCGGCCTCGGCACGCCGCGCCGTTTCACTGCTTCCCAGCCCCAATGCGCGCAATCCATACGCGATATTGCTCACGATCGAAGTTGAGAACAGTAGCGGATGATGATGCACAAATGCGATCTTTCTACGCAACCATTGCGGATACTTCTCCAGCCTGACGTCCCGTTTATCGAACTGCAATTTTTCATATTGCGCCTGCTCCAGCCCGGCCAGCACACGTAACAGGGTAGTCTTGCCCGCGCCGTTGGGGCCGGACAACAGATACGTACGCCCGCGCGCCAGTTCGAACCGGTCCACGTCGACAATCACGCGCTCACCAGCCTCTCGCCGCAGCCCTGCACATGACAACAATGGATCACCGGCGACCACCGTCATGTTTGCTGACTGCCCTCGCCCTGCGCCCAGGACATCGCGAAATTCACGCCCAGGGCAATGACCATCAGTACGATGCCCAACGCCACGCCTTGGGCAAACTCGCCTTTGGTCGTTTCCAGTGCAATGGCCGTTGGCATGTTACGGGTCAGCCCGGCGATGTTCCCGCCCACCATCAGGGCACACCCGACTTCGGAAATCACCCGGCCAAATCCGTTGAACATCGCAGCCATGACACCGAAACGCACCTCGCGCAAAACCGTCCACGCAGTGCGCATCCGCCCCGCGCCCAGCACCATGGCGGTTTCACGCACTCTCTCATCAGCGCCTTGCACGGCCGAGAGCGTGAACGCAATCAGGATCGGTGCGGCGATGATCATCTGGCCAATCGCCATCGCGGTCTGGGAAAACAGTAATTGCATAGAACCCAGCGGTCCCTGGCGCGAGAGCAGCATGTAGAGCAGCAGTCCGACGACAACGGTCGGAAAAGCGAACAAGGCCTGGATGACGGAAACCACGGTACGCCGGCCGGGAAAGCGCTGTGTCGCCAGCAAGTAACCGGCGAAGATCGCCGGTGGCGAAATCACCAATAATGCGCCCAGCGATACTTTCAGCGACACCCAGACGATTTGCCACAACTCACCGTCACCGGTTACGAGCAAACGCAGGGCTTCGCGGCTTGTTTGAACTAGTTCCACGTGCTGCTAGTGTTTTGCATCGGGAAAGAACAGTTGTTTTCCATTGGCCTTGAAGTCGCTGACAAGCTGCTGGCCTTCGCTGGAAGTGAGCCAGTCGATGAAACGCATGGCTCCTTCGTAATTGATGCCGGGATACTTCTTCGGATTAACCGCGATGACGCCGTAGGGGTTGTACATGCGCGGATCGCCTTCAACGAGCAACTGCAGCGCCAGTTTGTCCTGCATTGCGTACCAGGTTGCACGATCGCTCAGCGTGTATGCCCCCAACTCGGAAGCCATCAACAACACTGCGCCCATGCCTCTGCCTGCCGCGAGATAACCCGGATTGTCAGCCGGAATTTCGTCCACCTCTTTCCAGTAGCGCATTTCCATCTTGTTGGTACCCGACTCGTCACCGCGCGACACGAATGCGGCGTTCGCCGTCCAGATCTTCCCAAACGCCTTGATCGGATCGTGCATGCCGCGCACACCAGCCGGATCAGCGGCCGGACCGATAATCACGAAGTCGTTGTACATGACATCACGGCGATTGACACCGAACCCCTGTTCGACGAAACGGTCTTCATCCGGCCGGCTGTGAACAAGGATGACATCGACGTCACCGTTCTCGCCGAGTTTGATTGCCTTGCCGGTTCCGACGCTGATTACGCGCACTGCGATCCCGGTCTTCGCCTCGAACTTCGGCAACAGAAAATCAAGTAACCCTGAATTGTCCGTACTGGTGGTGGTTGCCAGCCGCAGATCACGCGCCAGCACCTCGGGCGAGCCCGTAACAGCGAGAACACCCAACGACAATGACAGCGCCAGCAGGCGCACAAACGATTTCATTCTAGTTTCCTCTATTCCTGCCTCTGCGCACGCGTTGCGCAGTTTTGACGTGCGGCGGTATTGCCATGATCTGGTGACGCCCTGAACCGGTACACGATGCACCGCTGTGGCAGTGAACTACCCTGCCCCGCGTCGTTCTGATCAGACATGCGTTGTATTTGACCAGATATATCGGTTTGCATTATCGCAGAATTGACGAGCGCCGGGATGATCACATCAGATTACGCGCCGGGACAGACGCGGTTGTGAACCGAAGAAGGGAAAAGAAGGCAGGGAATATCCTGCCTCGCGGCAGGTGCGGCCAGCCGCACTCAGACGCGCCCCCAACAGCATCAGCTACCGGGAGTGATTCAGGACTTTACGTCGTTGAACCAGAGTTCGTGGTGTTCCTTCGCCCAGGTTTCGTCGACATAACCGGTCCGCATTGCCTTGTAAGCGCCTTCGGTACCGATCGTGCCCATGTAGATATGGCCCAGCGAAGCGGCAATGAACAACAGAGCGCCAACCCCGTGGGTGATGTTGGCAATCTGCATGGCCAGGCGCGGCTGGCCGAAATTCGGGAAGTCGAGAACCAGCCCCGAGATGCCGACCACCAGACCGAGCAGTGCAACGCCACCCCAGAACCAGCCTTTTTCCGCAGCGTTGAATCTACCGGACGGTACGTGTGCCGTACCACTCAGGACCTGGGGCGCTTTCTTCAGCCATTGCCAGTCGATGCTGTGCCAGATGTTGTCGCGCACGAACGTTACGAACATGCAGGCAACCGAGAAAATAAACAGCGGACCAACGAGGTTGTGCGCATTCTTTGAAATCACGGCGAACCACGAAAATCCCGAGTGGCCGATCAGTGGAAGCAGGAAGTGCCTGCCAAACAGCATCAGGATGCCGGTCAGCGCCAGAATCACGAATGTCGTCGCCGTGGTCCAGTGGATGATGCGTTCCCAGTGGCTGAACCGTTGCACCAGGCGCCCGGTCGGTTGCCCCTGTAGCCGCAGTGGCCCCTTCCACCTATAGAACAGGCCGATGGCGATCGGTACCAGAATCAGCAGGACTCCGCCAATCAGGGTAACCGGACCATTGCGGATCTGGCGCCAGGTCTCGCCCGCCGCCTGAATCAGCACCCCGGCTTCGCGACCGGTGGCCTGGGTCGCATGATCTTTTCCGTAACGAACTCCGCGCCAAACCGGTGCGTTATTGAAGGGTTGGTCGACCTGCCGTGCTGCTTCCTGTTGGGCAGCGTCTTCAGCAACCGCGGTGGCGGCCGCTCCTCCCAACGCACTGCACACAGCCAGCCACGCCGCCAGGAACAGTGTTCGCGTACGCATCAGGCACCTCCCGGCCGCGTATATTCACTCTGCAACTTGGTCCGCCGATCGACTTCCTTCAACCACACCTCCCGGCTGTGATCGAACGTGGCGCTGTCCCAGGCCGGCGTGTCAGGTTTGCCCGCATAGCGGCCGTTCTCGTACTGCACGTTCTGTGACGGTTCGGAACAACCTGCCTGAACCATAATCATCAGAATCGCCGCGCATGTTGCAATGATCGATTTCATGATGATGGCCCCATTCAGTCCTCGGATTTTCCGCCGCCGGATCGCTCTGTCGGCTTGCCGTAAGCAGTTGACCAGCCCCAGACTTCCGCTCCCTTGCCACGTATCGTGACGCGTTCGCGATAGATATCGGCGAGCACATCTCCATCGCCGCCCATCAGGGCTTTGGTAGAGCACATTTCCGCACAGAGCGGCAACTTGCCTTCGGACAGGCGATTGCGGCCGTATTTGGAGAATTCGGCTTCGCTGCCGTTTTCCTCCGGCCCGCCCGCGCAGAATGTGCACTTGTCCATCTTGCCGCGCGCACCGAACCAGTCGGTCGCCTCTCCACCCGGGGTGCTGGCGTTGGACGCCGGAAATTGCGGTGCGCCGAACGGGCATGCATAGAAGCAATAGCCGCAGCCAATGCACAAATCCTTGTCGTGAAGCACCACGCCGTCGTCAGTCTTGTAGAAACAATCGACCGGACACACTGCCATGCAGGGCGCATCGGAACAGTGCATGCACGCCACCGATATGGACTTCTCGGCGCCGACTTCCCCATCATTGATGGTGACAACACGGCGCCGGTTGATGCCCCACGGCACTTCGTTTTCATTCTTGCACGCGACCACACAGCCGTTGCATTCGATGCAGCGCTCCGCATCACAGATAAACTTCATTCTCGCCATAGCCGGTTCTCCTCGCGTTTACGTCCGATGCAGGGGCTTGTTACGCCCGTTCCACCTGGCAAAGTTGCGTCTTGGTTTCCTGCATCATCGTGACAACGTCGTAACCATAAGTGGTACCGGTGTTGATCGCCTCACCACGGATGATTGGTGCAGCACCCTCCGGGTAGTGCGCGAGCATGTCCTCGCCCTGCCACCATCCTGAAAAATGGAATGGCACGAACACGGTGTCCGGGCCGACGCGATCGGTGATCATCGCCCGCATCTTGAGGCGTGTACCCAATGGCGTGATGACCCACACATCCTCGTTGTTACGGATTCCGCGGTCGGCTGCTGCTTTTGGACTGATTTCCACAAAATTGTGCTGCTGCAATTCGGCCAGCCATGGATTGGAGCGGGTTTCCTCGCCACCACCTTCGTATTCCACCAGGCGGCCACTGGTCAGGACCAGCGGATATTTTTCGCTGACCTTGTCGGCGATGTTCTTGTCCTGAATTGTCTTGAACAGCGTTGGCAACCTGTACATCGATTTGACGTCGTCGTTGGTTGGCCACTTCGCTACCAGGTCCGGGCGTGAGCTATACAAGGGCTCGCGGTGCAGCGGAATCTCGTCCGGGAAGTTCCATACAACCGCTCGTGCACGTGCGTTGCCAAATGGCACGCAAGCATGCTTCAAGGCCACCCGCTGGATACCGCCTGACATGTCAGTCTTCCAGTTCTTGCCCTCGGCTTCCTGCTTTTCATCAGCAGTCAGATCCGACCACCATCCCAGCTTCTTGAGCAGCTTGTCATCGAATTCGGGATAACCGGTGGTGATTTCACTGCCCACCGAGTACGAACCGTCTCCTGCCAGCAGATCCACACCGTCGTGCTCGACGCCGTAACGGGCGCGGAAAGTGCAGCCGCCATCCATCACGTGTTTTGATATGTCGTAGAGGTTGGGTGTGCCGGGGTGCTTGACATTGTCAGTGCCCCAACAGGGCCACGGCAGACCGAAGTAGTCACCGGTCAGGTCATATCCCGTTTCCGCGTCCCGGCCACCGGCCGCCCGCAGTGTGGTCGAGTTGAACACGTGCATGTTGCGCATGTGCGCTTTCAATCGTACCGGCGTTTGTCCGGTATAGCCGATGGTCCACGCGCCGGTGTTCACTTCGCGCAGCACGTCTTCGATGTCGGGCTCCATCATGCCGCCCTTGCCCGCGATCAGCCTGACGTTTTGCTCGCCGTTGCGCTTGCCGACCAACTGGTCGCCGAATCCGAGTTTTTCGGCAAGCTGGTACATGATCATGTGATCGGTGCGCGATTCGAACAACGGCTCGATGACCTGCTCGCGCCACTGAATCGAGCGATTTGAGGCGGTGACGCTGCCGTAGGTCTCGAATTGAGTGCAAGCAGGAAGCAGGTAGGCGCCGTCCTGTCGCGCCATCGCAAACATGCTCGCCGACGCCGACGGATAAGGGTCCACCACCACCATCAGATCGAGCTTTTTCATTGCCTCGACCTGGTCAACGCCGCGCGTCTGTGAGTTCGGTGCGTGGCCCCAGAACACGACTGCCCGGAGGCTGGTGTTCTGATCTATGTTTTGACTGGGCTCGAGCACACCGTCTGCCCAGCGCGAGACCGTGATGCCGCTCTTGCCCATCATGTCTTCACTGGCAAAACGCCCCTTCAACCACTCCAGATCGACGTTCCAGACGCCCGCCCAGTGTTTCCAGGCGCCTGCGGAAAGACCATAGTAGCCTGGCAGCGTGTGCGAATTCGGCCCGATGTCGGTCGCCCCCTGCACATTGTCGTGACCGCGATAGATGTTGGCTCCACCGCCTGTCAGCCCGGCGCTGCCGAGCGCGAGCATGAGCACCGCGCTGGCACGGGTAACGGCATTGCCATTGGTGTGCTGTGTCTGCCCCATCGCCCAGATGACAAATGCGGGCCGGTTGTCCGCCAGCATCTTCGCGGTTTCGAACATTTCCGGCTCGGAAACGCCGGTCACTTCCTCGACTGCGGCAGGCGTGTAACGGCTCATCACCTCTTTGCGAACCTTGTCCATGCCGTATACACGCTGCTTGATGAACTCCTTGTCCTCCCATCCATTGGCAAAGACGTGATAAAGCAGGCCGAAAAGGAAAGCGACATCGCTACCCGAGCGCACGCGCACGTATTTGTCCGCCTTGGCGGCGGTACGCGTGTAGCGCGGATCGACAACGATGACCTTGGCTCCGTTTTCGCGCGCGTGCAGTGTATGCATCATCGACACCGGATGCGCCTCAGCGGCATTGGACCCGAGGAAGAACAGACACCTGGAGTTGCGCTCGTCGTTATACGAGTTGGTCATCGCGCCATAACCCCAGGTGTTGGCGATGCCGGCGACAGTGGTCGAATGGCAAATGCGCGCCTGGTGATCGATGTTGTTTGACCCCCACAACGCCGCCCATTTGCGCATCAGGTACGACTGTTCGTTATTGTGCTTCGAGGATCCGAGCACATACAGTGCGTCCGGGCCGCTTTCCTCGCGGATGGCGAGCAGCTTGTCAGAAATCTCCTGATACGCCTGATCCCAGGACACCTGCTTCCACTTGCCGCCTTCGAGCTTCATTGGATATCTGAGCCGGCGCGAGTCGTGTGTCATACCGTGCTCGCGAACCGACGCGCCCTTGGCACAGTGGGCCCCCAGATTCAGCGGCGAATCGAAAACCGGGTCCTGACGCGTCCAGACGCCGTTTTCCACGGTCGCGTCGATGGCGCAGCCGACCGAACAATGGGTGCAGACACTGCGTCTGACCACCTTCGCGGTGGTGGCCTTTATGGCGGCGTCCTCCGCCTGTGCCTTGCCGACCATGGAATACGGCAGCTGCGAAGCGATGGCGCCGGCTCCCAGTGTCAGGCCGGAGCGTTTCAGAAATGTGCGCCGGTCGATTGTTTTGCCGAGAGAGCCGGCGACTGTACGGGAAATGCGCGGAGCTGAAGTGGCGCCCGCGCGTGCGGATTTTCTGGTCAGCAGCATCGCCGCTACCTCCTAGGCCCGGGTGGTTCGGTAATACTTCTTGATATGCTCGGACAGCTGATAGCCTCGCCTGGGTTGCGGGCTACTAACCTTCGTTTCCGCCCCCGTTTCTGACGAGACTGCGCTCACCACGGAGGCTGCAGCGGCAACACCGCCGCTGCCCATTGTTATCAGAAAGCGACGTCGTGATGGCGAATCACCGGATTTGGGCATCTCGTTCCCCTCTCCTGTTGCTCTGCGTGTAACCAGCATTGCATACAATGCCCGTTACGACCACAGTTTGTTGTAATTGTTCGGTATGCGTAAGGCTATTGTCACATGTCGAATGCCTTATGTTCAATGAACAAGAACGCTTTTGTGAAATCCGCCGTTGACCGATAAAAATGCGCAGCGGAATTTTTTGATATTGCGTCGCACAATGCGATGCTGCCCGGCCACACAAAGCTCTCAAAGAACTGCTTTTGTTCCTCAATCGTACTGCCCACCTCGCAAATCAGAAACCGCATGATTTCCATCAGTATCGCAAGGTGGTCTTCCGGTTCGTGCACGCCGGTCTGTCGCTGCAATCCGTTTGAAGCAAGAAAGCCGCGTAACGCCACCAGCGATCTGTCGACGTTGCTCCTTGCAATATAGGCACCGGTATACAACGGAATCTCCGGACGCCCGGTGCCGATGAACAACTCGTGGTACTCGTCGTTGACCGCTTCCACGTTTGCGCGCACCGCGCTCGCAGAGAGTTCACGCAAGGCAAGCGTGAATTCGCCGACCTCTGCCTGATCTTGCTGATCGGTTGCTTGTCCTATGGTCGCGATGCTGTGCAATAGCGCTGCGTCGGCCGGGGCGGCAAACAAACGCGAGAGCAACGCATAGACATCGCTTCGCGCGCTTTCCTCGGGCGCCAGTGAACTGTCCACATGTTGTGAGGTCATGGCTTTCATTTGCGTCTGGTGTAATCAAAAATCGATGCCTCCTCGTTCGAAGCAACCATTTCAGCAACACGGCAATCGCCACACATTTGCAACGACCTCAATGCATGCGTACCGGCAAACATCGAGTGCTGCTCCAACCTGCCAAGCATGTTGGACACCAGCTTGCGTGAACCGAATGGCTTGCCGCAGCGAATGCACTCGAACGGCTCGGCTTCGTTGAGTACAACAGGCGACTTCGCCTGCCCGGTCAGCAATAACCGCGGCTGCAAACTGATTGCCTCTTCCGGACAGGTATTGGCGCACAGCCCGCACTGGATGCAGTTGCGCTCGACGAACCGCAGTTGAGGCAGTTGCGGCGCATCCTGCAGCGCCGAGGCGGGACAGGCGCCGACACACGCCAGACACATCGTGCATTTTTCGCGATCCACCGCAACTTTGCCAAACGGCGCACCTGTGGGCAACGCGACTTCGTCTACCTTCTCCGGTGCGTGCTGCAGCAGGTGTTCGATCGCGAAATCCAGGCTCGAACGTTTTTCCGCGGCCAGGTTGAAGGTGGCAGCCTTCGAAACACCGATTGCCGGTTCGGCTTCCCACAAATCCTTTTCCAGTTGCGCCGGATCATCGGATTGCAGCAACCGGTAATGCGTTCCGCCATAGCCCAGACCAGCGAGTATGGCCTGCGCCACTCCCATCTGCGCGCGCAGTGCCGCCAGGTAGGCTTCGGCGTGGCAACTACCCGCCACAACCATGACCTGGCTGGCACCGTAAGCTATGGCACCGAGCAGGATATCCATCCCGGTGGCCGCTACGTGAAAAACGTTCAGCGGAATCACCCGTGCCGGCAAGCCCTTGCCGGTGCGCACAGCATGACGTCCAATCGCAGCGACCAGAGCAGCGCCGTCATCCGCGTCGTGAACCAGCAGGCAGGCATCGCGGCCGCCGGCGGCGCGATAGGTTGACAGCATCGCCTTGAGGCGAGCGCCGATATCAGACACTCGCGCATATTCGTGGCGCATCGCGCCCGAGGGGCAAACCGTTGCACATCCACCGCATCCGGCACAGATGTGGGCATCGACACTGACCCGCTCGCCCTTGCCGGTTATGGCGCCGGTAGAGCACACGTCGATACAGCGATTACAACCGTTGCGCCCCGAACGCGAATGTGCGCAGATCTTTTCGCGATAGCCGGTAAAGCGCGGCTTTTCGAATTCGCCTACAAGTTGCGACAGCCTTGCCGCTGCCAGCGCCTGTTCGAGCGGATCGTTGCCCGGTGCGGCATAACCTTGCGGCAGGTCGGGCATGCGGATCAACGGTTGTGCTGAAAGATCCAACACCAGATCGAAGCGTTCGGATCTGATGTTCTCGTTCCGTTCGAAATCAATTGCTCCAATCTGTGCGCAAGCATCAACGCACTGGCGATGCCCACTGCAACGCTCCAGGTCGATCTGATAAAGAAAATCGATGGCATTTTCCGGACAGCGGTCGATGCAGGCATTGCATCGGGTGCAGATGTCAAGGTCGATCGGATTGTTCTGTCGCCATTGCACGTCGAAGGCGCCGAGGAATCCTGATACGCGAACCGGGGTACCCGACCACACCGGATAATTGCGCTCCAGCGGGAGCTCGCCGCCTTCCCCACGCGTCATGAGTACATTCACATCGAGCTGGCCAACACTGCCATCGGACAGCCTTCGTGCCCAATCAAGCGCAGCCGCCGACGGGCCGATGATCAGGATGCTGCCCTCAGACTGGTAATCCACCGACGCCACCGGTTCGGGCTCCGGCAGACTCGCCGCCGCCAGCAAGGCCGCGATCTTCGGTGTTGCCCGCTGTTTGTCGGCTGACCAGCCGGCCGCTTCGCGCACGTTGACGAAACGCAAAGCACTGTCCGCGTCCTGCTCGGCGGCAAGTTCGGAGAACAACTGCGTTTCCTGGGTGCAGGCCACTACCACGTCCGTTGCGCCTAGCGCATCACGAAACGCGCCGGCCTGCTGCCGGCACAATGCATTCTGGACCTTGAGTGTGTCCTCCAGCCCGAGCGCCTTGCCGAGCGCTTTTGCATCGACCCGCATGGTGTTGTTGCAACTACAAAGCCTGATTTTCCTGTTCGCCATCGCGATTACTTTCGAGTTCCCGGTCAATGACCGTGATCGCTTTCTTTGCGTTCACCGTCCGGCACCGCAGCCAGCTTGTCCGGCTTGCTGCCCGAAGACAACGGCTTGTCTTCGCCGTGATCGTACGTTTGCGTATCCGCCAAATTGGTGTGCGCCTCCACGCTTGCGTTCTGTTCGCTGTCACTGTTCGCCACCGTGCTCGTACCATCAGTGTCGGCCTGATCGCTCGAACGCTCGCCCGTCTGCCCCTGCTGGTCGCCAAACAAATTGCGTTTCGCATAATCGAGTGCCGCAACCATTGCCGGTGTCAGCTTTTCGAGCTTGGTGTAGTCCTCGGCGTAGACATCGAGGCCGTCAGTTACATTGAATGCCGGGTCGCGAAACAGGGTCTTCAATGCCGCGCGCCGCAGATCGTCATCGACTCTCGGATCCATGAAGGCCTTGAAGTCCGAATCCGGTCCAAGCTCTTCGAGTGGTGGCAATTGCGACGCTATATCGTCGCCTTGTTGACTGCTGTCCCGTTCGTCGCTGCCTCGTCGACTACCTCTGCGCTGTTCGGCACGGCTCTCCGGCTTTACACCCTGTTTGCCGGGGTCAACTCCATTGCGGGCTTCACCACCTTCGGACAATGCCGCGGCAGATGGTTCATCCTTGTCCGCGGCCGGCTCGCGCTTCCGACGCGACCAGCGAGCGAGAAAACTTTCTTTTGCACTTCTGGACATATTGAATCAAAAGGCTTCGCGTTTGCGCATCGCCTCAGCGACGCCAGCGCGGACCATGATCCCCTTGCTGGAATGAGCGCGGTCGGATCCGCTTTTTGGGCTCCGGACGATAGTGCTCACGGGTGAAATCACTGACAACGGCATAGACATCGGGCGGCATTGCCACCGAATCGACTTGTTCGCCTGCGTCCATCCAGGTACATGCATCGTTGTAACTGGCGGTTACCCGCTGCGGCACGGCACGCTCGTCCTCAAGTTGCCACATAACGAATATCCTCGGTTCGAGTGTGGAAATATTCAGGTAGTAACCTTCAGCATCCTCGCGCCGCAGTCCGAGCGGCAAGCCACGGAATAGCAAGCGTTCCACACCATCCGGCTGCGCCAGCTGCTGCGCTTTCTCCCGTGGCGAGGCATCACTCAATACCGCCACGGTCTCCCACACCTCGGTCGCCCAACGGTTGTTGATGAGGCGCCTTTGCATGACCACTGCCAGATTGAACGCAGGTTGTTGCATTTCCTTCCCCGGTTACAAAAACCACTATAACCCAGAGTCCCGCCACAATTGTAGGGATTACGGGCCGCACGCATGTGCATACCGGCACCGGATTTTCCATGCCGGATCATGGTGGAGGCAGGTCACCACCGTTGTGTTCAATCGTATATAATGCCTGCTCATCGGTACCACCGTAATCCATAACCTGAGAATCCATACATGGTCGATCGTTCCAGCGATACTCCAGGCAGCACCCTGCTTGCCGATACCCGTGGCCGTCACCTGCACGACTTGCGCATTTCGGTAACGGATCGCTGCAATTTCCGTTGCACCTATTGCATGCCGAAAGAAGTCTATGGACGTGACTTTCAGTTTCTCGAACGCAGCCAGTTGCTCACATTCGACGAAATCAACCGTCTGGTCGGCATATTCAAGGATCACGGGATTGAAAAAGTCCGCATCACCGGCGGCGAGCCGCTGGTTCGGCGTCAGCTCGAGCGGCTGATCGAAATGCTGGCCCGGGACCCATCGCTGGACCTGACGCTTACGACCAATGCCTCGTTGCTCCGGCAAAAGGCCCAATTGCTCAAGGATGCCGGACTCAAACGTGTGACAGTCAGCCTCGACTCGCTCGACGACAAGGTTTTCCGCGCCATGAACGACGTTGACTTCCCGGTTGCGAAAGTGCTCGAAGGCATCGAGGAAGCCGACCGTGTCGGACTCAATCCGATCAAGATCAACATGGTGGTCAAGCGTGGCGTAAACGAGGACACCGTTGTTGACATGGCACGCTACTTCAAAGGCACTGGCCACATCCTGCGATTCATCGAATTCATGGACGTCGGCCAGACCAATGGCTGGAAAATGGAACACGTCGTTCCCTCAAGGGAACTCGCGCAACGCATCAACGATGTGTTTCCGATCGAGCCGGCGCAACCGAATTATATTGGCGAAGTTGCCGAGCGCTGGCGCTACCTTGACGGTTCGGGCGAAATCGGTTTCATTTCTTCGGTCACCCAGGCATTCTGTCGCGACTGTACGCGTGCGCGACTGTCGGCCGAAGGTTCGGTCTATACCTGCCTTTTTGCCACCCACGGCACGGACTTGCGCACACTGCTGCGCAACGGCGCATCGGACCAGCAGATCTCCGACGTCATCGCCAACCTGTGGCGCGCCAGAACAGACAACTACTCCGAGGTACGCACCGCGCATACCCCCAGACTTCAGAAAGTGGAAATGTCCTATATCGGCGGCTGAGTCCATACGAATTCTTCCCGCACTTTCACTCACTACTGCGCCTGGTTAGCGCAACACCGAACAAGAGCCATGTCATCATCCAAATCACTACGCGAACTATCCTGTGCGGACGATTACGATCCAAACTCGATGCCGGTAGAAAAGGCGCGCGACTATATTCGTGCGGTACTGGAGCCAGTCAGCACGATGGAACGCCTTCACATCCGCGACGCGCTTGGCCGCGTGCTGGCAGCCGATGTCATTTCACCGGTCAATGTACCTGGTCACGACAATTCGGCGATGGACGGTTTCGCCGTACGCTTTGCCGACCTCAACGCGGAGGGTGAAGCCAACCTGAAAGTCATTGGCACAGCCTACGCCGGCCAGCCGTTCGACGGCAAAGCCGGAAAGGGCCAGGCGGTTCGTATCATGACCGGCGCGGTGATCCCGCAAGGCACCGACACCGTCATCATGCAGGAGCGCGCAACTGCCTCTGGCGATAGCGTCTCGGTCACCGCGGTGCCAAAGGCCGGAACCAATACACGCAAGGCAG
>JASFUE010000057.1:0-13736 GCA_050050435.1 Burkholderiales bacterium
GCCGGCGCGCCAAAATTGACTACGCGATTGTTGCCGGTGCGACCGGCCAGCTCGGCGGCATTCTTTCTGGAAATGCCGTCCACCAGAACCGGCTGGACGCTGCCAACCATGCCCTGGCTGATGGCGCTGCCGAGTTCGTTCAATCTTGCCTGCAGTCGTGCCAGTCGCGCCTGTTTGGTTTGCAGCGGCACCTGATCAGGCAACGAGGCGGCCGGCGTGCCTGGCCGCGGGCTGTACATGAAACTGAAACTGGAGTCGAAACCGACGTCCTCGACCAGTTTCATGGTGTCCTCAAAATCAGCGTTGGTTTCTCCCGGGAAGCCGACGATGAAATCCGAAGCAATGCAAATGCCCGGTCTGACCGCGCGTAGCCGGCGGATGATCGATTTGTACTCGACGGCAGTGTAGCCACGCTTCATCGCGGCGAGGATGCGGTCCGAACCGCACTGCACCGGCAGGTGCACGTGATCGACCAGCTTGGGTAGTTGCGCGTAAGCGTCGATCAGCCTTTGCGTGAATTCTTTCGGATGTGACGTGGTGTAGCGAATCCGCTCGATGCCCGGAATTTCCGCGACGTATTCGAGCAACAGTGCGAAGTCGGCAATCTCGCCATCGTCCATGACGCCTCGGTACGCGTTTACATTTTGTCCGAGCAGCGTAATTTCGCGTACCCCCTGGCAGGCCAGTTCAGCGACCTCGGTCAGGACATCATCGAACGGGCGCGAGACTTCCTCGCCGCGTGTATAGGGCACAACACAGAAGCTGCAATACTTGCTGCAGCCTTCCATCACCGACACGAATGCCGTGCAGCCCTCGACTCGTGCTGGTGGCAAGGCATCGAATTTTTCGATTTCGGGGAAAGAGACGTCGACTTGTGGCCGGCCGGCGCGACGGCGAGCATCAATCATTGCCGGCAGGCGGTGCAGCGTTTGCGGGCCGAAGACGACATCGACGAACGGTGCCCGCGACACGATGGCCTCGCCCTCCTGGCTGGCAACGCAGCCACCGACACCGATGATCAGATCCGGTTTTTCCAGCTTCAGGTGGCGAACGCGCCCGAGGTCACTGAAGACCTTTTCCTGTGCTTTTTCGCGCACAGAGCAGGTGTTGAACAGGATGACGTCCGCCTCGGCGGGGTCTTCGGTTTTTTCGTAACCGTCTCCTGCTGCCAGTATGTCCGCCATCTTGTCCGAGTCATACTCGTTCATCTGGCAGCCAAAGGTGCGAATGTAGACCCTCTTCATCAGTCGATCATTGCCATTTCGGTTTCCGGTAGTTCGCAGCGGGATTAACTATTGCACCCCGTTGCCGGAGCCCGGTTTCGGGTATTGCTTCGCTTCCGCTGGCGTGAGCAGCCAGATGGCGGCCAGATCGCCATTGAGGTCGAACCGGTACATCACTTCAGCGCGTGGCCGTTGCAGGGAGACGGGGACAATGATCAGATTCTGTTCATTGTAGATGCGCCCTCCGGCGGCGAGCCGGTAGGTCATCGATCCGATCCTGTAATGAGGATAGTCGTGCGCCGTAATCGTGCCGCGATGCGCGTCACGCGGGAAATCGCGCGCCGCCACCGGCGCCGATAGCCACAACAAGCCGGCAAGCAGTGCCAGGACCGTTAAAGTTTTACCCATGTGCAGGTTGTATTAGCAAGGATGTGGCCACGTCCCACCGACACGGCCAACGATACACAACCGGGCGTGAAAGGGAAATGGTGGCGAATCAGGGATTTGAACCCCGGACCAACGGATTATGATTCCGCTGCTCTAACCGCTGAGCTAATTCGCCACGTGCCGTGTCCAGCAGGGTTCGGAAGGTTACTTATGCCCCCACCCCTTGTCAAGGCAAAAGCCCCGCTGAAACAGCAGCTTCGCACGCGTGTAGACTAGTGACTGGTGTAATGGCCGCGGGCGTGGTGCGCCTCCCTCCAAACGGTGCGCCGACGGTTGAACAAGTGCAGTGCCGGCGGCAATAGTCATGGTAACGGGCCCGGTAATGATATGAAGACGGACGTAGTGATCGTTGGCGCAGGACTGGTCGGCGGCAGCCTCGCCGTGGCGCTGGCCGATGCCGGTGTTTCGGTGGCGTTGATCGATGCGCGCAGCGATTCTGACCGGACCGCGCAAACGCGTGTTGCCGGGCAATTCGATCAACGCATATTTGCCCTGCGTCCTGCCGCGCGGCAGTTTCTCGAGCAATGCGGCATCTGGGATTTTGTTGACCAATCGCGCGTGGCCCCGGTGACCCGGATGATGGTAACCGGGGACGATGGCGAATCGCGGCTGAGTTTCGATGCCTATCGCAGCGGCCTGCCCGAACTCGCGGTCATCTGCGAGAACGCGATATTGCAGGCGGCGTTGGGCGCTGCGCTGGAACAGCGTGTACTGGTCACGGTGCTGGCCGGGCAGCGCTGTGAAACCGTGAACTGGACGGGAGCGGGCACATCGGTCAGTCTCGATGACGGTCGACGGATCAAGGCGCGGTTGGTGGTTGCAGCCGATGGCGCGAATTCGCGGGTGCGTGAACTGGCCGGCATCCAGATCAGCCAGTCGGCCTACGGTCACAGCGCAGTGGTCGCTAACTTCGCAACGGCTCTCGAGCACCAGGGATGCGCCTGGCAGTGGTTTCGCCCCGATGGCGTGCTGGCGTTGCTTCCCTTGCCTGGCAAGCAGTTGTCGATGGTCTGGTCGACACCACAGGCACATGCCGATGAACTGATGGCGCTTGGTCCCGAGGCACTGGCCGAATGCGTTACCCGGGCGTCGAACGGCGTGCTCGGTGACCTGATCCAGACCGGTGCGCCGGCAGCGTTTGCATTGCGTTTGATGAAAGCGACCCGTATCACGGGCCCGCGCCTTGCTCTGGTAGGAGACGCTGCACATAATGTGCATCCCCTCGCGGGCCAGGGATTGAACCTGGGGCTGGCAGATACTGCATCTCTGGCCTCGGCGATTTCCGCCCGCGGCCCGGATGAGGTTGGCAGCGAGGCAGTACTGGCGCGCTACAGAAGAAGCCGGGCCGAGGAAATCATGGCAATGCAACTGACGACGGATGGATTGCATCGCCTTTTCCAGTCATCGGTTCCGGGCGTGGCCTGGTTGAGGAACACGGGGCTCAGATTGACCGAGCGGATTTCACCCCTTAAACGCCTGTTGGTGAAACATGCTGCCGGTTGAATGGTCCAAGGTTTGAATACTGACTGGCCCCACTTTGATTCTGAGGAACATCACATGATGCAGTTTCGCCTGCCCGTTTTTCTGTTTGTTGTCGTTAGCAGCCTGTTCGCAGCGGTTTCCCACGCCGATGAAGCCGAACTGCGCGCTGCAATCAAGGCGAAATTTCCCAAAGCCAGTATCGACTCGGTGACAGAACTGCCCGAGCTGGGGCTATATGAGCTGGTCATCGATGGCTCGATTTACTATTCGGATGCGAAATTCGATTACCTGCTCGATGGCAACATCATCGAGATCAAGACGATGCGCAATCTCACTGCCGAGCGTAGCCGGCAGATCGAGGAAGAAGAACAAAAGAAAATGGCGATTCCGTTTGACGAATTGCCGCTGGAGAATGCTTTCAAGAAAGTCACTGGCGATGGTTCGCGCCGGATGGCTTATTTTGCCGACCCCAATTGCGGTTACTGCAAGCGCTTCGATGCAGAAACGTTGCCCAAGATGAAAAACACCACTGTCTACGTGTTTTTGTATCCGGTGATTACCAAGAAATCAGTGCCGACGGCCAAGGCGATCTGGTGCTCGGCTGACCGGGCAAAGGCCTGGGATGACTACGTGCTGCGCAAGATCGAGCCGAAGGCCTCGCCCGATTGCGAGAACCCGGTCGATGACAATCTCGCTTTCGGTTACGAAAAGCGTATTCGGGGCACGCCGACGTTGTTCTTCTCTGATGGTTCGCGCACCAGCGGTGCACTGACTCCGGAGCAACTGGAAAAACGCCTCGTCAAGGCACAGCAGGCAGACACTGGGGCGCAGAAGGAAAACGGCGGCTAAACAGTAAACAGGTGCAACCGGCGAAGCACGGCCGCCGCCGTAGCGGATCGCAGGTGGCATCGCGGCGCGATCTGTGCCAGATTCATGTTTTGCCGCGGGATGCGTTGCGCCAGTGGAACGTATCAACCAGACTGATCCGGGCAGGAAAGTCGCGATCGAGCGCCTGTCGTGCGCGATTGCACTGTCGCTGTTGCTGCACCTGGCCGTTGGCTGGTTTACGCCGGCGGGCGCGGGCGTACATGCCTCTTCTTCGCGTGACCTGTTCGTCATACCGCGCATATCCGTTCTCTCTGCATCGTTGCAGGCCGACCCGATGTTCGGGCAAGTGAGTCCGTTGCCAGCGCATGCAGTGCATGTCGTCAGCGGTATCGACAGTCCTGATCCGCGTTTTTATCCGGCCAGGGAGCTGGACATTCTGCCGAGGCTGCGAGAACCCGTTCGTCTCGGCCAGGAGGCGGCGGCATCGACTCCGGTGCGGGTGCTGGCACGCATTGACGCCTCGGGCCGCCCCACCCGCGTTTCCGTTTATGACTCGGAAGCGACCGAGGCGCAGAATGCGGCGGCATTACGAGCACTCGGGCGTGCGACTTTTACGCCTGCCCGCAAGGAAGGCAGGGCTGTTCGCAGCGAGGTTGTGGTTGAACTGGCCGCGGCAACGCGATAATGGCCTGGCGCAATGAGCGCAGGCGGTATACGCGCCGCGCTCACTGTGCTCCCGATACTATTTTTTGCGATTACCCGGATAGCGGTTTGCCGAGGTCTGGATGGTGGCCGGAAGCAATACCCACATCTCGCCGGACTGGCGCATTCTTCCTGCCAGTTGGCCAGCATCATCGCCGTAGCCCCAGAAAAAATCGGCGCGCACAGCGCCCTTGATCGCGCTGCCCTTGTCCTGCGCGAATACCAGCCTGCTCAGCGGCCGGTTTGAGTTGGGCCACGAGGTCACAAGGTAGACCGGAACGCCAAGCGGTACGCTTTGCTCGTCAACGGCGATGCTTCTTCCGGGAGTTATCGGCACGCCCAGTGCGCCGATGGGACCATCGTCATTGGATGGTAGCTCGCGAAAGAAGACATAAGCAGGGTTTTCCGCAAGCACCGCCTGCAACTGGTCCGGGTGCTTACGTCCCCATTGCTTGATGCCTTGCATGGAGGCGTTGGCGATAGTCAGCTCGCCGCGATCGATCAGGATGCGTCCGACTGAACGGTAGGGGTGGCCGTTGTGATTGGCATAGCCCACGCGCACGATTTCGCCGTTATCCAGCTCGACGCGCCCTGATCCCTGGATGTGCAGAAAGAACAACTCGACCGGATCGTCGACCCAGAGGATTTCACGTCCGCGCAACGAGTCGATACCTGTCTCGATTTCGGCGCGCGTGTAATACGGCACGACATGACCATCGACCCGGCGCCCGCGCACGCGCTCCCCCTTCAGTTCCGGGAACAACGCATCGACGTCGATCGTCAGCAGGTCGTCAGGTGCGCTGTAAAGGGGGTACCGGTATTTTTGTGTTCGCGTCCGGCTGCCACGCAGCAAGGGTTCGTAGTAGCCGGTCACCAGGCCGGTCTGGCTGCCGTCGGCATTGACGACCCGATACGGCTTGAACCATGACTCGAAAAATTTCCGCAGACTGGCGTCATCATGCTGGTTCATCTGTGCCGCTGCCCAGCACGGGGCCTGCCAACGGGCCTGGGATTTGAGCGCCATACACGAGCGGATGAATGCGGGCCACGCCTCGACCAGTTCGTCGCGATGCCAGCCCGGTAGCTGTTCCCACCCAACGGGCTGCAGGCGGCCGATTTCTTCCGGCGGCGGTCGAACCCACGGTGACGGAGATGCCAAAGCGGCCTGCTCTGACGCGCCTGGTTGCGCTGTGGCAGACGACACGGTTGCGGCCGATTGCGCAGTGTCAGGCTCCGACGCAATTGCGGTCGAAGATATTTCTTCCGAACTCGTGGAGTCGGGTAAAGGGGATCGCGAAGGTGAAACCGGAGGCGTGCTTGTGCTCGTTGCGCATGAGGCGATCAGCAGCGTAGTCGCCAGAATGGTTGCACTCAGGCACACTCTTGCTACGGAATCGAAACGGCAAATTTGCTTCATCTAAAGGTTATCGAATGTTCTGGATATTTCTCGAACTTGCATTGGGTCTCGCCTTGTTCGTGTTTCTGGTGTGGTGGACCTTGCCCAAAAAAGACAAGGACGATGAGTCCGGGAACTGATTCGCACCATCACTCAGTGCAGCACCCTCGGGATGCTCAAAGTGAATTCCGGGATGATCGCTTCGAACTGGGTGCCGTCCTCGGCGACCATCTGATAGCTGCCCCGCATTGTGCCGACCGGTGTCTCAAGCGCAGCGCTGCTGGTGTATTCGAAACTGGCTCCCGGCTCGAGTTTCGGCTGCTCGCCGACAACGCCCTCGCCGCGAACTTCCTGCACCTGCCCGTTCGAGTCGGTGATGATCCAGTGCCGGCTGATCAATTGCGCGGCAACCGTGCCAGTGTTTATCACCTTCACCGTGTAGGCAAACGCATAGCGTGACGCATCTTCGTCTGATCTGTCAGCGAGGTAGACCGACTGCGCGGCAACCTCAATTTTATACTGTGGCGTTGTCATGCGCGCAATTTGAAACGAAACGCGCCGATACTGCAAGTCCGTAATGCGGCGCAGCGACCGGGATTGGGCGAATCGACGCTGTCAGAACGGCACACCACGTGAGTGCCGTTGATTTGGCTACAATTCGGCATCACGATCGCAACAGGTACCCAGCATGAGCAAGTATCGCATCGCACCGAGCATTCTTTCCGCCGACTTTGCGCGTTTGGGCGAGGAGGTACAGTCGGTCATCGCTGCCGGCGCCGACGTAGTTCATTTTGATGTGATGGACAACCATTTTGTCCCCAACCTGACTGTTGGGCCGCTGGTCTGCGAAGCGATCCGCCCGCTGACCGATGCGCCGATCGACGTGCATCTGATGATCGAGCCGGTGGACCGGATTATTCCGGATTTCGCCAAAGCGGGTGCCAACATCATCAGTTTTCATCCGGAAGCGAGTCTGCATATTGACCGCACGATCGGACTGATTCGCGATAGTGGTTGTACCCCAGGGCTGGTCTTCAATCCGGCCACGCCGTTGTCTTACCTCGACTGGACGCTGGACAAACTCGATCTTGTGCTCATCATGTCGGTGAATCCCGGTTTTGGCGGACAGAGATTCATTCCAGACGCGCTTGCCAAGATTCGTGAAGTGCGCAAACGCATCACGGCCAGCGGGCGCGATGTCTGGCTCGAGGTCGATGGTGGCGTCAAGGTCGACAATATCGCCGAGATCGCGCGTGCCGGCGCCGACACACTGGTTGCGGGATCAGCCATTTTTGGCAGCGACGACTACGCGGCGACCATTTCCGCGATGCGCGCCGAACTGGCAAAAGTCTGAGTCTGTCACGGATGAACGCAGGAACGGGCTGCGCGGATGAACACCCGCGGACGGCATGAAATTTCCGATCGACATCGCCGCAGTTGCGTTCGACCTCGATGGCACTCTGGCCGACACGCTTCCCGACCTGCACGCATCGGCAAACCTGACCATGCGTGATCTGGGGATGGATGAAGTCGACAGCGAGACGGTGCGCAACTACATCGGACAGGGTATTGACCGGCTGGTCAAGCGCCTGCTCACCGGCGAGGCCGGAGCCGAACCCGACCCGGAATTGTTCAGCAAGGCAGGGGCAGTTTTTCGCGAGCATTACCGCCGTCTGGTGGCCAGGGATTCGCAATTGTTCCCCGGTACTGCGCAGGCGTTGCAAGATCTGAAATCCGTGGGGCTGAAACTCGCATGTGTAACCAACAAGACCGAGGCCTTTACCCGGCCATTGCTGGACAAACTGGGTGTGCTCGGGTTTTTTGACGAGCTGATCTGCGGGGACACCCTCGAGCGCAAGAAGCCGGACCCGTTGCCGCTGACCTATTGTGCCCGGCAGTTTGGCATCAAACCTGCGCAGTTGTTGATGGTTGGCGACTCCCAAACCGATACGCTCAGCGCCCGCGCCGCCGGCTGCCCGGTGGTATGTGTTCCGTTTGGCTACCGTTCCGGGATGCAACTGCATGAACTCGACTGCGATGCTATAGTACAAACGGTTTCCGGTTTGTTTGAACTGATTCGGCCAATTCACCCATGACTTCCGGCACACACGAGAATTCGGGAAATTCAATGCGCAGTTGGCGTTGCTGGTTTGCGCTCTGGCGTCTTGTCTGACGCCCTCTATCGTTCCGTTTTCATCGTTTTCCGGAGTCAGCCGTGACAGAAGAACAGTTCAGGCAGCTTGCCGCTGAAGGTTTCAACCGCATTCCCGTGGTCCTCGAGACCTTCGCCGATCTCGACACGCCGTTGTCGGTGTATCTGAAACTCGCAAACAAGCCATTTTCCTACCTGCTCGAATCGGTACAGGGCGGGGAGCGCTTCGGGCGCTATTCCTTCATCGGATTGCCGGCGCAGACCCGCTTCGAAGTGCGCGGTCATCTGTGCCGCGAAATTCGCGGTGATGAGGTCGTTGCAGAATCGGAGCAGGACGATCCGCTCGATTGGGTTGCCCGGCAACAGGAGCGGGTGCGCGCTGCTCCGCGCCCCGAATTGCCGCGCTTTCTCGGCGGACTGGTCGGCTGTTTTGGCTACGAGACCATCAAATACATCGAGAAGCGGCTTGCCGCCGATGACAAACCCGACCTGTTGAAAACGCCTGACATCCTGCTGTTGCTCTCCGAGCAGGTTGTCGTTGTCGACAATCTGTCCGGCAAACTTTACCTGGTGGTCTACGCTGATCCGGCACACAAGGACGCATGGCAGCAGGCGCAAAAACGGCTCGACGACTTGCTCGAACAGTTGCGCAAACCGGTCGAGATGCCCTCCGAGACACCCGGCAAGTCGGTGCAGGCCACGTCCGAATTTGCGCAGGCCGGTTTCATGAAAGCGGTGGAGCGAGCCAAACAATACATTTACGACGGCGACATCATGCAGGTCGTGCTGTCACAGCGCATGAGCGTGCCGTTCTCGCCTGCGCCGTTGTCGTTGTACCGGGCGCTGCGCGCACTGAATCCGTCGCCTTACATGTTTTATTTCGACATGGGCGATTTTCACGTGGTCGGGTCTTCACCGGAAATTCTGGTGCGCCTTGAAAATGGCGTGGTAACGCTGCGACCGATTGCCGGAACCCGGCCAAGGGGAGCAACGCGCGAGGCCGACCTTGCTCTGGAGCAGGATCTGCTCGCCGACCCCAAGGAGCGCGCCGAGCACGTAATGCTGATGGATCTGGGGCGCAATGATGTCGGCCGCGTCGCCGAAATCGGTTCGGTCGAGGTCTCCGAGACCATGGTGGTCGAACGCTATTCGCACGTGATGCACATCGTGTCGAATGTCGAAGGCAGGCTCAAGCCCGGCCTCGATGCCATGGCGGTACTCAAGGCGAGTTTCCCGGCCGGCACGGTTTCCGGCGCGCCCAAAGTGCGGGCAATGGAAATCATTCAGGAACTGGAGCCGTCCAAGCGCGGCATCTACGCCGGTGCGGTTGGTTATCTCGGATTCAGCGGCGATATGGATCTCGCCATCGCGTTGCGCACGGCCGTGATCAAGGACGGCAAACTCTATGTGCAGGCGGGCGCGGGGATTGTTGCCGACTCGGTGCCGGAGAGTGAATGGGCGGAAACGCAACACAAGGCGCGTGCCTTGCTGCGCGCGGCTGAAATGGCGCAAGCTGGACTGAACAGCCGTATTTCATAACGCTCGCCGGCGAATCGGGCGAGCATGGTGCGGTTGCCGCGTGGGGACGCTTGAATGATACGAACAAAGGCGGGAGGAACCTCGTTGCCATGATACGGGGTTGGTTGCTGTGCCCGCTGCTCGCACTGTTACTTGGAGCGAGTGCGGCTCACACCGAGCCGAACGCGCAGGATGAGCGCGCTGCCACGGACAAACCGCTTGCCGGACAACCCGCACATGAAGCTGGCGCCGCAACTGCACCAAAGACCGAGGCGGGCGGCGTGCCAGAGGAAGTTGCCGAAAAGGCGAAGCTGCAAGCTGACGAAGACCCGCTGGCACGGCAGCAAGCCGAACAGCAAATCGAGCAGGAACAGGCAGAGGAAACCGGCGAAGCGGTTGTCGAGCCCGGGGCTGCTTTCAGCCTGGATCCTTATGCCAGCGTGCGGCTGCGATATCGCTATCTCGCAGGCGGTGAAGAGATCTGGGGCGATGGTGGTTCCCGGGTTGGCGTGAAGGGCCGCTGAAACTACCAGCCCCATAAGAGGTTGTTCGGGTTGGTGGAGTATGGATTCGACATGCTCGACTCGGTGGACCGCTTGTTCAATCCGGGTGGAGCGGGTAGTGACAAGAGAACGTTCGATTCATTTTTCCCCCGTCTGTATTACGTTGGTCTGGAAACGACCGGGCACTATCTCACTGTCGGGAAAAACTGGTCCACCTACTACCAGGTCGCCGGCTGGACGGACTGGATGCGTGGTGACGGTGGCAGCGCGCTTGGTGTGTACAACGCGCAGACGGACGGCGGACCGACCGGTACCGGACGTGCCGATTCGGTGTTGCAGGCGCGTCTGACGTTTGATGTTCTGCCAAGCCGGGGTTTCAAGCCGCTCGACGTCAACGTTCAGGTCCAGGAAGGTAGGCCGATACCGCATACCGACTCGCTCGACTATGGCCTGACGGTCGGAGCCAGCACGGTGATCGCACTGAAGAACAATTACTTCTTCGGTCTCGCCTTCAACTACGCACAGGTCGATGATGTTGACGATCCCGAGGCGCAAGCAGTGCATTTGCTAGGGGACACCCAGGCCTATACACTGGCATTACGCAAGTTCACCGAAGAGAAGACTGGTACGCAGCGATCGGTGTGGCCAGATTGCTGAATCACGTGAGCACGATTCAGGGGATCTATTACGACGGCTGGGGCGGCGAGCTTTACGGACATCATCGCCTCGCCGGGAACGTCTGGCTTGCCGGCGTTGTCAACATACTTGAGCCGGACGCCGATCAAGTTCAGGTGCAGGACTATCAGACTGCATTTGCATTGGTCGAGCTGCGCTACACGTTTCGCCGTTTCGAGCGCATGCTGTACGTGAACTATCGTTTCGAAGACAGTCGATCGCAGTCGGGCGAGAAAGTGCCTGACACCTTCACCATTGGCGTTCGATGGGATTTTCCCTGAGCCGTTGATCTTTGTGCGCACCCGTTGCCGGTGCGCAAAAAAGCAGTGATGTTGCGCAGTTGCCTTGAGTCCAATAACCCGAACTTCGGCAATGTTATTCACTTAGCCTATATTAATTGTGCCGGCAGGCCTTGCGAGGGCGAACGCAGATCATCAAAATGTTACAGACGCGAGGCGCAAGATCAGGTTGGCGACTTTTGAACCGGCATTGCGGAATGCGAAATTCGCGCAATGAGGAATCGGTATCGCGCCGTTGCCATGATCTGGAAGTGGCCTCCGGCTTTTCCGGATGACCCGAAGCTTTGCGCAGACGTTTCACGACGGCGTTTCAGGCGTTCGATCTGTCGGCCGTTCCCGCTACCTGCCTTGAAAGGAAACGAACGATTCCCACAAACCGCAAGCGCAGTTCGTCAGTGAAAACACCGCCCGGCTCCGGGTCGGTTACAACCACCAGCAACAGCACCAGGCATGCGAGCCAGTCGTCTGCCAATCCCGCGGTGTTGAACGAGACAGAGTTATCTGATTCGGAACAACGTCTGCTGGAACTCGCGGCGTCGCGCCTCGTGATCGAGGCGGTATCCCCGGAAATCAATGGCGGCCGGTTTCCTGCCAAAGCGGCGGTGGGCGAGCAGCTGCAAGTCGAGGCCGACATTTTCTGCGACGGTCACGACAAGATCGATGCGGCAATACTGTATCGAAACGCAGGCCAGTCGGACTGGATCGAGATGCCAATGCGATTTTTTGACAACGATCGCTGGCGCGGCGTAATTCCAATCGAACGCGCTGTGCCGCACGAATTCACGATCATTGCCTGGCGAGACCTGTTCGCTTCGTGGCGCGACGAGGTTCGCAAGAAAACGCAAGCGGGCCAGAAAGTCACCAGTGAACTGCACGAAGGGCGTGACGTGATTGAGCAGGCGGCTGCCGGCGAAAGCGCGAGCGCAGCGGACAAAAAGGCATTCAGCAAGTTGTTGAGTGCATTCGATGCGGCGCACGACGACAAGAGTCATTTGCGATCGTTGCTTGCCGAAGAGGTGGCAGCGCTGTACCGGCGTGCCGGGCCCAGAACAAACCTGACCCGCTACGAAAAGACGCTGACGGTCTGGGTTGACCGGGCAAAAGCAGCGTTCAGCGCATGGTATGAGTTGATGCCGCGCTCGCAGTCGGGAGACGTCAACCGTCACGGCACGTTCGATGATGTAATCGCACGCCTTCCCTACATTCGTGAACTCGGCTTCGACGTACTGTACATGACGCCGATTCACCCGATCGGACGGGTCAACCGCAAAGGCCGTAACAATTCATTGAAACCCGGCAAGGGGGACCCGGGCAGCCCTTATGCCATTGGCTCGGACGAAGGCGGGCATGATGCGATTCACCCCGAACTGGGCGACTTCGATGATTTCGCACGGCTGGTCGACGCCGCTGCCGAACACGGCATGGAGATCGCGCTCGACTTTGCCATTCAATGCGCGCCGGACCATCCATGGATCAAGGCGCACCCGGAGTGGTTCGACTGGCGTCCCGATGGCACCATCAAGTTCGCCGAAAATCCGCCGAAGAAATACGAAGACATCGTCAACGTTCACTTCTATCGGGGCGCGTTGCCTTCGCTGTGGTACGCCTTGCGTGACATCGTGTTGTTCTGGGCGGGCAAGGGTGTGCGCATCTTCCGCGTCGACAATCCGCATACCAAACCGCTGCCGTTCTGGGAATGGATGATTGGCGAAGTCCAGGCGCAATTTCCGGACGTCATATTTCTTTCCGAGGCGTTTACCCGGCCGAAGATGATGAAGCGCTTGGCCAAGGTCGGCTTCACCCAGTCCTACAGCTATTTCACCTGGCGCAATACCAAGCAGGAGCTGACCGATTACCTGACCGAGCTCACGACGACGGAATGCCGTCATTACATGCGGCCGAATTTTTTTGTAAACACGCCGGACATCAATCCGGTATTTCTGCAAACCAGCGGCCGGCCCGGGTTCCAGATACGGCTGGTTCTGGCGGCAACCCTGGCGGGTAATTACGGTATTTATAACGGCTTCGAGTTGTGCGAAGCCGGGGCACTGCCCGGCAAGGAAGAGTATGTGGATTCGGAAAAGTACGAGATCCGCGCCTGGGACTGGGATCGGCCCGGCAATATCCGCGAGGACATCGCGCTGGTCAACCGCGTGCGTCGTGAACAGGCGGCGCTGCGCGACTTTACCAACCTGACTTTCTACAATGCGTGGGACGACAATATCCTCTATTACGGACGGCGTACGCCAGAACTCGACAACTTTATCCTGGTTGCGGTCAACCTCGATCCGCATGCGACCCACGGCGCCGATTTCGAAGTGCCGCTATGGGAGTTCGGGCTTCCCGACGAGGCCGCAATCGATGTCGAGGACCTGATTACCGGCAGACAATTTACCTGGTCGGGCAAGATCCAGCATATGCTGCTCGACCCTGCGGCCCGGCCATACGCGATCTGGAAGCTGAACTACAACGGTGGTAAGAAATAATGGATTCCCAAGTACTTGAAGCGCC
>JASFUE010000058.1:0-13670 GCA_050050435.1 Burkholderiales bacterium
ATATTTCTCAGTGTGCTGGTGCCGTCGCAAAACAACGCCACCACCGCCAACGTCATGGCCGCATCCGGAATGTGATTCAGATCCAGGTCAAACGCCTTGAGGCGGCCCCGCTTCACTGCCTGTGCCTGGATCCACTGCTCGCCCATGTCGATACACTCACCCACGCCCTCGAGTGCATCGGCGAACCTGATGTCGCCCTGGATACTGTCGCGCCCGACGCCTTCAACGCGCACCGGTCCGCCGCCCAGTACACCGGCCGCCAGAAAATAGGATGCACCAGAAGCGTCACCCTCAACTGTGTAGTGTCCCGGTGACTTGTAGCGGCTGCCTTTGGCCAAACGGAATTCCTGCCAGCCTTCGCGCTGCACCGTGACTCCGAAACGTGCCATCAGGTTGAGCGTGATTTCCACGTATGGTCGCGACACCAGTTCGCCATCGACGCAAATGACGGCCTCCTGACCGGTCAGCGGCAACGCCAGCAGCAATGCCGTCAGAAACTGGCTGGACACGTCACCCCTGACACGCACCGGGGCGGAAACATCGATCGCCCCCGGCCTGATTTGCAAAGGTGGGTAGCCTTCGTTCTGCTCATAATCGATCGCCGCGCCCACGCCACGCAACGCCTCGACAAGATCGCCGATCGGCCGTTCGTGCATGCGAGCCACGCCTGAAACCCGGTAGTTCCCGGATGCGAGAGCCAGTACGGCGGTCAACGGTCTGAGCGCGGTCCCGGCGTTGCCGAGAAACAGATCGGCTTCGCTCGTTGCGAACCGCCCGCCTGTGCCTTTCACGGTACAGACCGGCGGCCGTCCATCAATGACCACACCGAGGGACGGGAGCGCGTCGAGCATATGACGGGTGTCGTCGGAATCGAGCAACCCGTGTATTTCGGTACTTCCTTCAGACAAGGCCGCGAGCAACAAGACACGATTGGAAATGCTTTTCGAACCGGGCAGCGTCACCACGCCAGCGGCACCGTAAGGCGCAACCAGTTCGATATGGTCGTGTCTCGAACTCATGATGTTTTGCCAACCCAGGCGTTGCGCGCTTTCGCCGCCGCCGCAAATACGGCCTCGGCGCGATCCAGATCGCCGTCACGAATGTATCCGGCCAGCAATGAAAGCGCTTGCTGAAAGGCGTCGATGTCGCGCAGCAGTTGATCGCCGTTGGCCTCACAGATATCCCGCCACATTTCGGGCGAGCTGCCCGCGATCCGGGTGAAATCGCGAAAACCACTGGCGGCAAACGAAAACAATTCCGCGGCATTGTCACGCGAGGCGATCATCTCGACCAGGGCATAGGAAAGCACGTGGGGCAAATGACTCACCGCGGAGAAAACGGAATCATGATGTTCCGGGCTCATCCGGATGACATCGGCGCCACAGGCACGCCACATCGACTCGACCCGATCGATAGCGCCGGGATCGGTACCGGGCAAGGGTGTCAGCACTGTGCGCTTGCCAGAGAACAGTTCAGCGCCGGCGGCCCCGACACCGGTACGCTCCGCGCCCGCGATAGGATGCCCCGGCACGACATGGTCGATACCTTCACCGAAAATCTCGCCGGCCAGGCGTACGAAATCACGTTTGGTGCTGCCTGCGTCGGTGACGATGACGCCGTCGCGCACACTTTGGCGCAACTGTTGCAGAACGCTCGCTGTCTGTTTGACCGGAACGGCAACGAGCACCACATCCGCGCCACGGACGGCCGATTTCAGATCGCTGGCAATCTCATCGATCACGCCCAGCGACAAGGCCTGCTGCATATTGGCCTCGCTTCGACCCAAACCGGCTACGTGTTCAACACAGCCACCGCGCTTGAGTGCCATTGCAACCGAGCCGCCAATCAGTCCGACACCGACGACGACCAGTCTGTCGATATGAAATTCCTGCAAGGTCTGTTACCTGTGCGCAGTTGCCATTCAGGCAGGTTGGAGAACTTCCGCCAGCGCTTCCAGAAACCGCCGGTTTTCGGACTCCAGGCCGACTGACACCCGCAAGTGTTCGGGCATTCCGTAACCGGCGACCGGGCGGACGATGACGCCTCGCTCGAGCAATTGCCTGAACACCTTGCCGGCATCCCCGACCCTGACCGAAACAAAGTTGCCGAATGACTCGATCCAGTCCAGGCCGAGCGAGGCAAAACCGTTGGTCAACTGTTGCATTCCGCTTCGATTCAACTCGGCGCTTTGCGCCACGAACTGCGCGTCACCGAGCGCAGCCAACGCCGCTGCCTGCCCGACATTGCTGACATTGAACGGTTGGCGTATCCGGTTCATCAGGTCCGCCACCGGCGCACTGGCCAAACCATAACCTACGCGCAAACCGGCAAGGCCGTACGCTTTCGAGAACGTCCGGGTCACCAGCAGATTCGTGAATTCACCAATCCATCCAATGCTGCCGGATTGTTGTTCGGGCGTGAGATATTCGTAATAGGCCTCGTCCAGTACCACCAGCACATTGGCCGGCACGCTCTGCAGAAAGGCGTACACCTTGTCCGGCGCCACGAAGGTGCCGGTCGGGTTGTTGGGATTGGAAACGAAAATCACGCGCGTGTCATCGCGAACCGCGGCTCGCATCGCTTCGAGATCATGGCCGAAATCACATGCCGCCACCTCGATACCTTCGGCGCCGCGTGCCTGGGTGGCCAGACGATTCACCACAAAACAATGCTGCGAATACACCGCCGAGGTTCCAGGCGCGAGGAATGCAATGGATGCCAGTTCCAGTACGTCGTTCGAGCCGTTGCCGAGCACCAGGCACTCGGGCCTGATGCCGTGAAATGCGGCCAGCGCCTGCTTGAGGGCAAATCCATTGCCGTCGGGATAGCGGGCGACCTCGGTCAGCGCCGTCTGCACTGCCTTCAGGGCCTGCGCACTGGCGCCGCGCGGGTTTTCGTTGGATGCCAGTTTGATAATGTCGGCCTCGACCAGGCCGAGTTCGCGCGCGACTTCGGAAATCGGCTTGCCCGGCTGATAGGGTGACATCGCACGCACATATGGCGGTGCAGGAACCTCCAGGCCGGTGCGGCCGATGTCGCCGGGTACGCTCGCGCTCACGCGTTTGCTACCGGATAGGAACCGAGAATCTTCAGAAAGCCGGCTCGGCTGCGCACTTCGGCAAGCGCTTCGCTCACGGCCGCCTCGTTCTGATGTCCCTCGATGTCAACGAAGAAAACGTACTCCCATAAACCTGTACGCGACGGGCGCGACTCGAGTCTGGTCATGCTGACCTGGTGCCTGGACAATGGTTCGAGAAGCTCGAAAATCGCCCCCGGCCGATTTTGCGATGCCATGACAAATGAAGTCTTGTCCTGGCCCGATGGCGGCACATCCTGCGCCCCGATCACGACAAAGCGCGTGGTGTTGTTGGGATCGTCCTCGATGTTGGCTGCCAGTATCGACAAGCCGTAATGCTCTGCCGCCGCCTTTCCCGCAATTGCCGCCGCGTCGGCATCCTCTGCAGCACGCCGCGCCGCTTCTGCGTTGCTGGCCACCGGCACGCGCTCGGCATTGGGCAGATGTTGCGACAACCACTTGTTGCACTGTGCAAGGCTTTGGGCGTGGGAATAGACGCGAAGCAACTTTTCCGCGTCGTCGGTTTTGCCAAGGAGGTTCTGATGCACCGGGAGCACAATCTCGCCACACACGCACAATGGCGTGAGCAGCAACAGGTCCATGCTTCGACCGACGCCTCCTTCGGTGGAATTCTCGACCGGCACCACACCGTAACCCACGTTTGCAGATTCGACCGATCGAAATACCTCGTCTATGGACGGGCACATGACACGCGGCACCTGGCCACCGAAGTGTTTGCCCAATGCTTCTTCGCTGAACGTGCCGCGCGGTCCCAGGCAAGCCACCGCCAGCATTTCCTCCTGCGCCCGGCAAGCGGATATAACTTCAGTAAACAGATGCACGATTGCTTTTTGCGACAGGGGACCAGGATTGATCTCGCTCAAGCGCCGAAGCACCTGCGCCTCACGCTCTGGCCGGTAAACGACTGCGGTTCCCTTGATGGTGCCGACTTCCTGGGCAAGTTTGGCCCGCTCGTTGAACAACCGGAGCAGTTCGGCGTCGACAAGATCAATCTGCTGGCGCAGTTTGTTTAGCGGATCGGACATGTTCACTCGCCTTCCAGCGGCAGATAGCGAACTGTAAGGATTCCTGAAATCGCGTGGATGGCATCGATGACAGTCGACGGCACGGGGCTGTCGACATCGACCAGCGTATACGCGAGGTCATCGCGCGACTTGTTGATCATGTTATGGATATTCAGCCCGGCTTCTGCTACCGCGGTCGAAATCTGGCTCACCATGTTCGGCACATTCGAATTGGCGATCCCCAGACGGTAGGATGACTCCCGCGCCATCGAAACAGTCGGAAAGTTTACCGAATTGCGGATATTGCCATGCTCGAGATAATCCCGCACCTGATCAACGACCATCACCGCACAGTTGTCTTCGGCTTCCCGTGTCGATGCGCCAAGGTGGGGAAACGCAATGACGCGATCCGACTTGCCAAGCGCGGCATTCGGGAAATCGCATACATAATATTTGAGCCGTCCGTTATCGAGAAACTCAAGTACCGCATCGTTGTTCGCAATCCCGTCACGCGCGAAGTTCAGCAGCACACCACCGGGGTTCATGAGCGCCAGGCGCTGGGCATTAATCAGGTCGCGGGTGGAATCGAGCAAGGGCACGTGCACAGTGACAAATTCGCACCTGCGCATCAGTTCTTCGATGGAATGGGCCTTGTGAACCTGTGAAGGTAGACTCCAGGCCGCATCGACGGTGATATTCGGGTCGTAACCCCAGACATTCATCCCCAGCTTGATGGCCGCGTCGGCGACCAGAGAGCCGATCTTGCCAAGGCCGATCACACCGAGTGTGCGACCGGGCAACTCGACGCCGGCAAACTTCTTTTTCGCGCCTTCGACAGCGCGGCTGATTTCCCCGTCATTGCCGCCAACCGACTCGACGAAACGCACCGCGTCGGTCAGGTTACGCGCAGCGATGAGCAAGGCCGCCAGAACCAGTTCCTTTACGGCGTTGGCGTTCGCGCCCGGTGTGTTGAACACTGGCACACCAAGCTCGCTCATTCTTGCTATCGGGATGTTGTTGGTGCCGGCTCCGGCGCGGCCAATTGCCTTGACCGACGCCGGCATGGTGAAATCGTGGAGGTTGTGCGAGCGTACCAGGATCGCATCCGGCACATCGTCCTCGCTGCCGATCTGATACCGGTTGCCAGGAAGTCGCTGCAGTCCGAGACTGGAAATGTCGTTGAGCGTCAGGATGCGCGTCTTGCCCCGCATGGGTTCTGCCTTGATTGCCGCTTCAGCCATGACTGCGCTCGAATTCGCTCATGAAGTCCACCAGCTTTTGCACGCCCTGTACCGGCATGGCGTTGTAAATCGATGCACGCATGCCGCCGACGGACCGATGCCCCTTCAATTGGACCAGGCCCTGCCCCTTTGCCTGCTCGAGGAATTGCGCATCCAGACTATCATCGCTGATCCGGAACGGCACATTCATCCGCGAACGGTCCTCGACCGAAACCGGGCAATCATAGAATCCGGTAGAGTCCAGAAAATCGTAGAGCAGTTGTGCCTTGGCGATGTTGGTTTCCTCCATTGCAGCAAGGCCGCCGAGACGCTTTAGCCACTGAAAGACCAGGCCGGCCACATAGATGGCGTAAGTCGGCGGTGTGTTGTACATGGAATCGTTGTCAGCAAAGGTCTTGTAATCGGCCATGGCAGCCGTCCCCGTCGCCGCAAGCCCGATAAGATCGTCCCTGACGATCACAATGGTCAGGCCGGCAGGGCCGATGTTTTTCTGCGCTCCGGCGTAGATCACGCCATAGCGGGACACATCGATCGGGCGCGACAGGATATGCGAGGACATGTCCGCCACCAACGGCACGTCGCCGACGTCGGGAACCCAGTGATATTCGACACCGCCGATGGTTTCGTTGGTGGTGATGTGCACATACGCGGATGCAGGATCAAGGCGCCAGGTCTCGCGTTTCGGCACGTAGGTGAAATTGCGATCTTCCGACGACGCCGCGACGTTGACCATGCAGAATTTTCCAGCCTCCGCAATCGCCTTCTTCGACCACTGTCCCGTGTAAATGTAATCGGCCACTTTTTTCCCGGCGAGAAGGTTCTGCGGCACCATCGAGAACTGAAACGTTGCTCCGCCTTGCAGAAACAGAACCTTGTAATTGGCCGGAATTGCCAGCAATTCGCGAAGGTCCGCTTCGGCCGCTTCGACGATAGACATGAATTCCTTGCCACGGTGACTCATTTCCATCACCGACATGCCCGACCCGTGCCAATCGAGCATTTCGTCACGCGTCTGTTCGAGCACTTCCTGCGGCAATACCGCCGGCCCTGCACTGAAATTGAAAACCCTCGTCACCTGACTCTTCCTACAATCATTTCCAAATCGCGGTCGATTGCCGCAAACCAATCCGCTCGAGTTGACGCTCCGGAATACCCGCGCAACGCCAGCAACCGTGTTTCAGGACATCACGCAGCTCGCGAAAGGTTCAGTCTTCTTCGTCATTCAGATCCGGCGCCGCACCATCATCTGCAGGACTTCCGGCCTCATCACGCTCGCCGTTGACCTCTACGTCTTTTTCCACAATCTTCTCGAGACCGGCAAGACGCTCATCCTCACCAAGGTTGATCAGCCTCACACCCTGCGTTGCCCTGCCCATTTCCCGTATCTCGTTCACGTGCGTACGGATTAGCACGCCACCGGTAGTAATCAACATGATCTCGTCGTCACCGGCGACCAGTCTGGCCGCAACCACCCTGCCGTTGCGCGCACTGGTCTGGATCGCGATCATGCCCTGCGTGCCCCGGCCGTGACGGGTAAAGTCAATCACCGGCGTGCGCTTGCCGAATCCGTTTTCGGTGGCAGTGAGTACCGCAAGCTGCTGGTCTTCAACAGCGACAAGTGAAATTACCCGGTGATTGGGCCCAAGGCGCATTCCCCGCACGCCACGCGCGGTCCGCCCCATCGGCCGCACGTCCTGCTCGGAAAAGCGCACGGCCTTGCCTGCATCGGAGAACAGCATGATGTCGTAATGCCCGTTGGTCAGGGAAACGCCAACAAGGTAATCGCCTTCGTCAAGGCCGACGGCGATAATGCCCATCTGGCGCGGACGCGAAAACTCCGACAAGGGCGTCTTCTTGACCGTGCCGTTGGCCGTTGCCATAAAGACAAAATGGTCTTCGTCAAACTCCTTGACCGGCAGTATCGCGGTAATTTTTTCGCTCTCGGCCAGCGGCACCAGATTGACAATCGGTTTGCCGCGGCTCGCCCTGCCACCTTGCGGCACCTCATAGACCTTGAGCCAGTACAGGCGGCCACGGTCCGAGAAACACAAAATGTAGTCGTGTGTATGGGCAACAAAGAGGCTGTCGATGAAGTCGTCTTGCTTGGTGCCTGCTGCCTGTTTGCCGCGTCCGCCGCGCTTTTGCGCGCGGTAATCGTCCAGCGGTTGCGCCTTGATATAGCCGGTGTGCGACAGCGTCACCACCACGTCCTCGGGCGCGATCAGGTCTTCGAGCGAGATTTCCTGCGCGTTGACTTCGATTTCACTGCGCCGCTCATCGGCAAACTCCGACCTGGTTTTGGCCAGCTCTTCGCCAATGATGGCGCGAATACGCTCTGGTGACGCAAGGATGTCGAGCAGATCCGCAATAGTCTCCATGACCTCCCGGTATTCATCCTCGATCTTGCGCTGCTCCAGCCCGGTGAGGCGCTGCAACTGCATCTCGAGAATTCGCTGTGCCTGCACGTCGGAGAAATGATAGCCGTCCTCATGCAGGCCGTACTCGTCCAACAGGCCGTCCGGTTTGCTGCGCAAGCCGCCCGACCGTGCCAGCATTTCCTCGACCAGTACCGAGCGCCAGGTACGGGACATCAGTTGTTGCCTGGCGTCCGCGGGCGTCGGTGCTGCCTTAATCAGCTCGATAATCTCGTCAACATTGGACAACGCAACCGCCAGGCCTTCGAGTACATGCCCGCGTTCACGCGCCTTGCGCAACTCGAACACCGAGCGCCGCGTCACCACCTCGCGGCGGTGGCGGATGAATTCATCGATGATCTGCCTGAGGTTGAGCAGGCGCGGCTGACCATCGACCAGCGCCACCATGTTCATGCCGAAGGTGTCCTGGAGCTGGGTATCCTTGTACAGATTGTTCAGGATCACTTCGGGCATTTCGCCGCGCTTGAGCTCGAGCACCACCCGCATGCCCGACTTGTCGGACTCGTCGCGAATTTCCGAGATGCCTTCAATGCGCTTCTCGCGTACCAGTTCGCCGATCCGCATCAGCAACGCTGACTTGTTGACCTGATAAGGCAGTTCGTCGATCACCACCGCCTGGCGGCCGCTCTTGTCCATCTCCTCGAAATGAGTACGGGCGCGGATGACGACTCGACCCCGCCCGGTCCGATAAGCTTCGCGAATGCCGGCCGTGCCATAAATGATTCCGCGCGTCGGAAAGTCCGGGCCGGGCACGATCTCGATCAGCTCATCCAGGGTGATCTCCGGATTCTCGAGCATCTTCAGACAGGCATCGACCACCTCGCCGAGATTGTGTGGCGGGATGTTGGTTGCCATTCCAACCGCGATGCCGGATGAGCCGTTGACCAGCAGGTTTGGAACTTTCGCCGGCAAAACCAGCGGCTCCAGCTCCTTGCCATCATAATTTGGCCCGAAATCAACAGTTTCCTTGTCGATGTCGGCGAGCAACTCTGCCGCGATCCGCGCCAGGCGGCATTCGGTGTAACGCATGGCAGCCGCGTTGTCGCCATCAACGGAGCCAAAATTGCCCTGACCGTCGATCAGCATGTAACGCAGGCTGAAATCCTGCGCCATGCGCACCAGCGTGTCGTAAATCGCGTTGTCCCCGTGGGGATGGAACTTACCCATGACGTCACCGACGACACGGGCGCACTTGACATAAGGCCGGTTCCACAGATTTCCGGCCTCGTACATCGAAAACAGGATGCGTCGGTGGACCGGCTTCAAGCCATCGCGCACATCAGGTAATGCCCTGCCCACGATCACGCTCATCGCGTAATCGAGATAAGAGCGCCGCATCTCCTCTTCGAGGCTGATCGGCAGCGTTTCTTTTGCGAACTGCTCCATTGGAAAAATTTTGTCGGTTTAGCTTGAACAGCGCCCCGTGATCGTCGCTGATCAGCGACAGATCACCTTAGTTATCTGACGAGAATACGATGCCGCTGCGTGGCGGTAACCTTCTGAGGCGAAGCGAAAAAGTGTAAAGATACCACACCGGCCAAGCGGGAAGCGAGAAGGGGGATGTATATTTTTTGCTTGAACACTGCCGAATGTGCTGGCGGTGTGTCCGGACGAACCTCTTCAGCTTGTGCATGGGCCTATGTTGTGTCAATCGCCGGAGTCGGGCGATAATCGGTCTGTATGACACACGGCTAAATGATATGTCCTCTATCAACTCAACGGAGACAAATGGGATGCAACGAAATGTGAGTCGTTTGCTATTGCTGTTGATCGGTGCGGCGCTGACAGCCTGCTCATCGACGACTGAGCAAGGCAGTGCTGGAGTCGAGACGGAACAAGCTGAGGCGGAAGTCTATGATATTTCCCCCTCAACTGTTGAGTCACCACCACCTGAGCCTGAAACGGTACAGTTCACGGAAGCTGAACTGGAGGCGCCTGACCTTGGTCCGATTGAAACTGAAACCGAAACCATCACCTACACGGAAGAAGATCTTGGCGATAGCGGACCGGGTGTCAGCGCACCAGAGGAATTCGAGGACGAACAACTGGAATTTCCGGTAACGACTTACGAAATCGATGAGAGCGCGCCAGAGGAGAGCGCGCCAGCGGAAGTCACTGATCTGGGCGCGATTGAAACACCAGCTGAAACCCTCACCTACGCTGAAGAATATGTTCCGGATAGCGGAACCGGCGTTTCAGCACCGGAAGAGTACACCATGGAAGAGGAAGTCAGCGAACTCGGCCCCGTCGCGACCACTGAGGAAACAATGACCTTCCCGGAAGAGCCTCTTTACGAGGATGAGTCAGTCGGTGACGTGACAACCTACGAGTCGGTTACGGTTAACGCCGAAGCGCGTCCGCTTTTCGCATTTGACAAATCCGACGTCCGCCCGCAAGAGCAGTACAAGCTGGAAAGCTTCGTATCCGATCTGGCCGGCGCTGAATTCGACACAATCTGGGTGGTTGGTCACGCCGATCGCATCGGTACTACCGGTTACAACCAGCTTCTGTCGGAGCGGCGCGCCTATTCAGTCAAGGCATTCCTGGTCAATCTCGGACTTGGTGAAGACCAGATCAGTGCCTCGGGGCGCGGCGAGACCATGCCCGTCACGACGGACGCCGAATGCTCCGGCTTGCGTGGCAATGCACTGATCGAATGCTTCCAGCCCGATCGTCGGGTAGAAGTTTCGGTGAGTGCGCAGGTCGTTCAGGAAATTTCGAACTGATCAGGCTGCATTTACTGACACTCCGAAAACAATACAATTCGTTTTGGTTTAAAGCCCTGCTCATGCAGGGCTTTTTTTTGCACTACACTCTAGCCCGATCATGCAAAGCATCAAAAACATTGATCTGCTTATCGAACCCGACTGGATCGTGCCTGTTGAACCGGCCGATATGGTTCTCGAAAATCACTCTGTCGCCGTGCACCATGGCCGCATTGTCGAAGTGCTCCCGAGTGCCGAGGCCAAACAGCGCTTTCGCGCCCGCTCTACCAAGCGGCTCGAAGGCCATGTCCTGATTCCGGGGCTGGTCAACCTGCACACGCATGCTGCCATGGCACTGTTCCGGGGCCTGGCTGACGATCTCGCGCTGATGGACTGGTTATCGAACCACATCTGGCCCGCCGAAGGGCGCCATGTTTCGGATCAGTTCATATATGACGGTACCCTGCTTGCATGCGCGGAGATGCTCAAAGGTGGCATCACCTGTTTCAATGACATGTACTTCTTTCCCGAACAGGCGGGCCGTGCTGCACTCGCCACTGGCATGCGGGCGTGCCTGGGAATAGTCCTGATCGAATTTCCCACCCCGTATGCAAGCGACGCCCAGGATTATCTTCGTAAAGGCCTCGCTGCTCGCGACACCCTGAAAAGCGAAAGCCTGACAAGCTTCTGCATGGCCCCCCACGCGCCGTATACGGTCTCCGATTCGAGCTTCGAGCAAATCGTGACCCTTGCCGAGCAGCTCGATCTCCCGATTCACGTTCATCTTCATGAAACAGAAGGTGAAATCGCCGAACACATGAAACAGTTCGGGATTCGCCCGATTGAACGCATGCAACGGCTCGGTCTCGTTGGCCCGCGCCTGATTGCCGTACATGCAGTGCATCTGGAGGACGTGGAAATCGCACTGCTAGCCGCACAAGGCTGCTCGGTCGCCCATTGCCCTGCATCGAATCTTAAGCTGGCGAGCGGATTTGCCCGCATTGGTGACCTGCTCCGTGCCGGCATCAATGTCGGAATCGGAACCGATGGCGCGGCAAGTAACAACCGGCTGGATATACTGGGCGAACTTCGCCTGGCCGCACTGGTCTCAAAGGCGCAAAGCAGTGATGCGCGAATAATGTCCGCGCACACCGCATTGCGAATGGCCACGCTGGATGGGGCCAGGGCTTTGGGACTGGAACAGCTAATCGGCTCCATCGAGGGTGACAAGGCTGCCGATCTGACTGCCATAGATCTGGCTGGCGCCCTGGAACTCGCACCCTGGTACGATCCAGCGTCACACCTGGTCTACGCGGCAGGCCGGGAGCACGTGTCCCATGTGTGGGTTCAGGGCAAGGAAATCGTTACCGACGGGCAGCTCAATGACGTCGATGAACACAGATTGCTTGCAAAAGCACGCTCATGGCAACGTCAGATTGCCGCTACTGATTGACCGACTGGAAGGCCGACAAATAAATCGATGATCAACGTCGACCCCGCTGAACTGGACAAATTCAGTGAGCTGGCACACCGCTGGTGGGATCCTGCCAGCGAGTTCAAGCCGCTTCACGACATAAATCCGCTACGCCTCGACTATATCGACGCCCTCGTCGATCTTCGGGGAAAGACTGTGGTGGACGTTGGCTGCGGCGGCGGCATATTGGCCGAAGCCATGGCCGAACGCGGCGCCGATGTCACCGGAATCGATCTCGGCGAAAAAGCTCTGAAAGTCGCGCAACTGCACCTGCTCGAAAGCGGAGTCTCCGTGGATTACCGTCTTGTTTCAGCCGAGGAACTGGCTGAGAAGCAGCCGGGACAGTTTGACGTGGTGACCTGCATGGAAATGCTCGAGCATGTGCCAGACCCGGCAAGCACAGTAAGCGCCTGTGCCAAACTGGTAAAGCCTGGCGGCTGGTGCGTATTCGCTACAATCAACCGCACCCCCAAGGCCTATCTATTTGCCATTATCGGTGCGGAATATGTGCTAAAAATGCTTCCGAAAGGAACGCACGACTACAGCAAGTTTATCCGGCCATCCGAACTCGCCCGGGATTGCCGAAATTCCGATCTGAGCACACAGGCGAGTACAGGCATGAGCTACGACCCGATCAGCAAGAAGTATTCGCTGAAAAGCGATGTTTCGGTCAATTACATATTGTGCGCGCAGAAGGTCGTGGCGGAGTGAATTGATCTAATGACGATTACCAACCATCAGGAGGACATCTGAAATGAAGCCAATCAGGCGCGTGGGAATACTGGTCATCTTGCTTGCAGCCATCATCCAGGGCTGTGCGCTTAAGCCACAAAACCTGCATCTGGATCCGGAAGTCGACTACACCGGAGAGCCCAACACCTCCGACACGCTGATCGGGTTGTCCGTTGCCGATGAGCGAACCACTACGGTATTGGGTGAGGTAGGCGATCCAAATCAGGAAATGGTCGAAGTCAAGCTCAACGAGGATTTCGTGCCGCTTTTGACCGACCTGCTCACCCAGGGCATCGAGAAGCGCGGGTTCAAGGTCGTGCCGGAGAGCGGCAACATGACCCGGTCACTGAAAATCAGCATTGACAGCCTGGTACTGAACTCGGTCAAAACACCGATGACCTTCCAGACAGAGCTCAAGGCGGAAGTAACGGCTGCCGCGGCCAACACCAATGAGCGCTACGAGCGGGTATATTACGTGCGTAGTTATCAGGAAACGGCCGGCCCGCCTTACGAGAAGCACAGTAACCAACTCGTCAATCAGGCAGTGTCGCAAGCACTGAATGAAGTGCTGAAAGACCAAAAGTTGTTCGAAATGCTCGCGCGTTAACCAGGCGCTCGCAGACATACGGGGCATTGACCTGGGCACCATCGCTCATTCAGCGCCCCCTGCTCTGCCAGCAATATTGAACTCGGAAGCCATGCCACAGTCTGATAGTATGTCGATCAAGTCATTGAAAAACACGCCTTTAGGGCAGTTTTTTGGTACCGGTTTATTGGGGGCGACCTGGTTTCGACGTGGGTCGCGAAGCAGTGAGGTGCATGCCAAGGTCCAGTCACCTTGTAAATCAGCTGGACAACGTATAGTCGCCAACGACGAACGTTACGCTCTAGCCGCTTAATACCGGCCAGACTCCGCACCGGTTCTCTCACGGGCCGGGCTGGGCAACCAGCAGCGGAGCCATATACGTGAGATCGTGTTGTC
>JASFUE010000059.1:0-13628 GCA_050050435.1 Burkholderiales bacterium
ATTGACCAGTGAGGCCAGCGCAATATGGCGCCGGGCGCAATACAAATCGGAGCGCCCAGGAGAGCGGGGAGATAAAAAACGGGGCGCATTGCGCCCCGTTTTCTCTTTGCCTTTGAACCGCTGTCAGTAAAGGAATCCCGCCGCGCGTGGCAGCCACAGTGCTATCTGCGGGAATATCAATACCAGAGTCAGGCCAATCAACTGCAGCACTACGAACGGAATGATGCCGCGGTAGATGTGCATCATGTTGATCGACGGTGGCACCGTTCCCTTCATGTAGAACAAGGTGAAGCCGAACGGCGGCGTCAGGAACGAGGTCTGCAGATTGACGGACATCATCACTACGAACCAGGTCAGGAAGATAATCGGCCCGCCTTCTCCGATATGCGGCCCGAAATCCACACTCTGAAGAATTGGGGCAAATACCGGCAACACGATCAGCGTGATCTCGATCCAGTCAAAAAAGAAGCCCAGAACGAAAGTCAGCACCAGCATGAAGGTGAGAATTTCCCAGCCGGTATCGATACCGATAGTACCCAACAGTTCGACAATCAGGTCATCGCCTCCGAGCGAGCGGAACACATATGAAAACAATGTCGCGCCGAAAAAGATGAAAAACACCATGCCATTGGTCAGGCCGGCGCGCTCGATCACCTCTTTCATGGTCTTTACATTGAGACGCTTGTTAGTCCATGCGAGGAATATGGCGCCAAGCGACCCGACACCGGCAGCCTCGGTCGGGGTCGCCCAACCGCCGAAAATCGATCCGAGCACCAGCGTAATCAGCAGCACCGGCGGAAAGAAACTCTTGCCGACCATCACGACCAGCTCTCCGGTCGACTTGGGGCCAACATCGGCCGGCAGCGCCGGGGCACGGTGTGGGTCCTTGAAGCTGGCCAAGCCAATATAAAGAAGATAGAGAGACGCGAGCAACAGCCCTGGAAACACCGCTGCAGCGAACAATGCTCCGACCGAGACCGACAACAAATCACCCATGATCACCAGCATGATCGACGGCGGCACCAGAATACCCAGCGTACCGGCCGAGGCAATGGTGCCGACTGCGAGCTTCTTGTCGTAACCACGTTCGAGCATCGACGGCAGTGCAATCATGGTCAGCATCACCACTGATGCACCGACAATGCCAGTTGTTGCCGCCATGATGGTTCCCATTATGGTCACCGACATCGCCAGTCCGCCTGGAATACGCCGGGTCAGGACCTGCAGGGTATGCAGCAAGTCGTTGGCAACACCGCTGCGTTCAAGCATGGTTCCCATGAAGATGAACATCGGCACGGCGACCAGAATCGGATTGGAAGCCGCCGCGCCCCACACACGCGGTAGCAAATTGAAGAACTGCACCGGGTGAAAGACGTCAAGAAGAATTCCGATACCGCCGAACAGGATGGCAATTCCGCCGAGCACGAACGCGACCGGAAATCCGCAGAACAGTGCGGCCGCCAGGACGAAGAACAGGATCAGCGCGAGGTGATGGGTAAGCCAACTCATACCACACCTCCGTGATGATGCTTGATCACGTCTATGCACGCTCTATCACGCAGGCTTTCCGGTCCCCACAGGTAGGCAATAGTGCGCATCAGCACCGAAAACACCGCCGCCAACAGCATGATGAGTCCCAGTGATATAAACCCTTTCGGGATCCAGCGATACGGCAGGCCGTTCGACGAGGCCGAGCCCTCCATATCCACCCAGGAGATCCAGGTGAAATCAAGGCTGAAGTAAATCGCGAATATCAGATAGGGAATGGCAAAAATCAGGCAGCCAAGTAATTCCGCCCACACCATTGTGCGCGGCCCGGCATTGATAAAAGCCACATCGATTCGAACGTGTGCGTTTTTGACGTAGGCAATACCGAGCCAGAACGAAAACAGCGCCGCATGCATATGCCACTCGAGCTCTTGCAAGCGGGTCGACCCCATACCCGGCATCTGGAACCCGAATTTGCGCGATAACACGTCGAAGGCGATAACGATGGTACAGGCAATAAACAACCAGCCCACGAACATTGCGACGCGATAGAGAACGCCGTCGATGGCGTCGCTGACGGCAAGCATTCGTTCCATGTTGTTCTCTCAGTTCTTGAAAACGGCAAAGAGCGGGCCGCACAACACGCCCGCTCCCGTCTTAGTCACCGGTTACTGTTTCAAGTAGCCGTTCTTGCCCCACAGCGAGTATTCCTCGCGGAATTTCGAGTAGGAATCGTTGACTTTCTTGAAACTGGGATTGTTTGCTGCTTCCTCAGCGACCACTTCGTCCCACGCTTTCTTGTACGCAGCAAGGATGTCGTCGCTCCAGTACATGATCTTTACACCATGCTTGTCGCGCATGCGCCGCATCGCCGGCGCTTGAGCCGCATCACCCCTGGCCAGTCCGTCGCGAACCGAATCGCCACAAGCCACCTCGAGAATCCGCTTGTGCTGAGTGGAAAGCTTGTTCCACACATCCATGTTGACGAACAGATCGTTATACGAAGCAGGCTGATGCCAGCCCGGAAAGTAATAGTACTTGGCAACCTGGTAAAAGCCGAAGCTCTCGTCACTCGACGGCATGGAGAACTCGGTGGCGTCGATCGTTCCCAGTTGAAGCGCCTGAAAGATATCGCCCGGTGCGAGCAGTTGTGTGGCCACACCCATCTTGTCCATGACCTTGGCGCCAAGACCAAAGAAACGCATCTTCATTCCCTTGAGGTCATCCAGCGATTTGATCTCCTTGCGGAACCAACCCGATGCTTCCGGCGGAATCATTTGGCAAGGAATCGCCTTGACGTTGTGCTCGGCAAACATTTCGTCCTGTAATTCAATCCCGCCGCCGTAATACATCCAGGCCAGGAACTCGGTCGGAGCCGCGCCAAACGGTGTGGTTGAAAAGAAGCTGAACGTCGGATCGGTGCCAGCAAAGAAACCGGGGCTCGACCATGCCGTGTCCACGGAACCTTTAGATACTGCCGGAATCGCTTCAAGGCCGGGCACCAGTGCACCGGGCTCGAAAAACTTCAGTTCGAGGGTGCCGCCCGACATTTCGTTGACCGTCTTGGTGAATTTGACGGCGCTGTCACCGAGCAAATTCAGCGAAGCAGGAAACACGCTGGTCATGTTCAGCGTTACTTTTTCGGCTGCCGGCGCTGCCGAACCGCCCGACGACTCACTCTGCTGTTGCTGACCACCGTCACCGCAGCCGGGCAGCACCGCAAACGCGGCCACACACGCTCCCGCGGCGGCTAATCCGAAGAACCTTTTCATTCTCTCCTCCTAAAACTGGCTCGACGCCTTGTGATTTTCTTTAGGCCCCGACAAACAACGCTTCTGAAACGCGTTCGATGACCGGAACCTATTCATTTTTTTGGTTCGCACGGCTCGCTTCTGCAACGGACCGGCTCAATGCGAACCCTACCATGAGCGCGCGGCCGGCGCCACAGAGTGGTCACCGGACCGCTAACCTGTTCAGGACTTGAGGAGCACTATCTCTTCAGGTAGCCATTTTCGCCCCACAACTTGAAGTCCTCCCGGAATTTCGAGTAGGAAGCATAGATCTTCTTGAAATTGGCATTGTTTGCCGATTCTTCCGCGATCACTTCCTGCCAGGCCTTCTTATAGGCGTCGAGAAACTCTTGTGGCCAGTACCTGATCTTCACGCCGTGCTTGTCTACCATGCGTTGCATGGCCGGCGACTGCTCCGCTTCGCTCCGGACAAGGACCTGGCGGACCATGTCGCCGCAGGTGAACTCAATCATCGCCTTGTGCTGATCTGATATGCCTTTCCATACATCCAGGTTGACGAACAGGCCCGAAAGCGACGCCGGCTGGTGCCAGCCCGGGAAGTAGTAGTACTTGGCGACCTGATAGAACCCGAAGCCTTCGTCAATGACGGGATTGGAGAACTCGGTCGCGTCGATAGTGCCGAGCTGCAGCGCCTGGAAAATATCGCCGCCGGCGAGCAGTTGCGTCGCGACCCCCATCTTGTCCATCACCCGTGCGCCAAGGCCGAAGAACCGTATCTTCATGCCCTTGAGGTCGTCCAGCGATTTGATCTCGTCGCGGAACCACCCGGACGCCTCCGGGGAAAGGACAAGGCACGGGATAAACTTGACGTTGTGCTCCCCGAACATCTCATCGGCGAGTTCGAGACCGCCCCCGCGGTACATCCAGGCCAGATACTCCGGCGCATCCGGGCCGAACGGCACTGCCGTAAAGAAGTTGAAGGCCATGTCGGTGCCGGCAAAATAACCCGCTGTCGACCAGGCAGCCTCCACAGATCCTTTTGACACAGCCTGGATTGCTTCGAGCGCTGGAACCAGTGCACCGGGCTCGAACATCTTCATTTCAATGCCACCACCTGAAATGCGCTCGATCTTCTCGGTAAGTGTGACGCCACTGTCACCGAGCAGGGCAAGCGAAAGTGGAAACGCCGAGGCCACGTTCATCGTTACTTTCTCGGCCGTTCCCGCTGTCGCAGCGTCTGAAGAAGCCGCCTGTTGCCCGTTGCCGCCGTCACTACAACCGGCAGCCACCACGAGCACTGCCATGAACACCGCTACCACTGATACATTGATGAATTTTTTCATTGTCCCCTCCTCGCAGGACATGGTGCCCGTCCAACGCCCTCGCACCTCAGCGCGACGCTGAGCCCGACGACAAAGTGCGACGACGCACCAGGACCATCTATCGATGAGGAAGGCGCAGGGCCCGGACGCACACCCCATCAATTAGAACAACACCATGAGCACGAGCCCATTACACAAACGGATTTCCAGGCGGGAGCAAGGCAGCTCTCCGCCACGTTCGTAATTATCTCTTCAGATAACCGTTGTCGCCCCACAATTTGAAGTCCTTACGTAACTTCGAGTAGGACTGATATACCTTCTTGAAATTCGGGTTGGATTCGGCCAGTTCCTGGCTGACTTCATCCCAACCTTTGCGGTAAGCGGCGAGGAGTTCGGGGCTCCAGTATTCGATCTTCACACCATGATCGTCCTGCATCCGGCGCATCGCCGGACCTTGCATCGCTTCGCCCTTCGCCATGATCTGGCGAATCATGTCGCCGCAGGTTACCTCGAGCACTGCCTTGTGGTGATCAGACAGCGAGTTCCATACGTCCATGTTTATAAAAAAATCCAGAATGGACGAAGGCTGGTGCCAGCCCGGGAAATAGTAGTACTTGGCAACTTGATAGAAGCCGAAACTCTCATCCATCGAGGGCATCGCGAACTCGGTGGCATCAATAGTGCCGAGCTGCAGCGCCTGGAAGATATCGCCGGGGGCGAGCAACTGCGTTGCCACGCCCAGCTTGTCCATGACTTTGGCACCGAGACCGAAGAAACGCATCTTCAGGCCTTTGAGGTCGTCCACTGACTTGATCTCCTTGCGGAACCAACCAGAAGCCTCGGGAGGTGTGATGCCGCAGGGAATGGCCTTGATGTTGTGCTCGGCGAACATCTCGTCAGCCAGTTCAATACCGCCGCCGTAATACATCCACGCCAGGAACTCCGCAGCATCAGGACCGAACGGAACCGTCGTGAAGAAGTTAAAGGTGAGGTCAGTACCGGCAAAGAAACCCGGGGTCGACCACGCTGACGCAACGGAACCTTTGGAAACAGCCGGGATCGCTTCCAGAGCCGGAACCAGTGCGCCCGGCTCGAAGAATTTCAATTCGAGCGTGCCATTGGACACGCGCTTGACCTTTTCGACGAACTCGATCCCGCCTTCGCCAACCAATGACAATGAAGCCGGGAACACGCTGGTCATGTTGAGCGTTACTTTTTCTGCAGATGACGTAGCAGAACTACCCGATGCGGAATCTTGCTGCTCATTGCCGCTCTTGCTGCAGCCGCACAAAGCCATCGTCGCCACCACGCAGATAACGATTACGGACATTCTCGATGGAATCTTCATTTTCCCCTCCCTGGCAGGTCAGTTGCCTGTTGATGTACCGAACCTGACATCTGGATGCGCCTCCAGCGGACCTCTTCTCCGCTTAAGGGGCACCCTAACATGAGGCTGGCCACCATGCCACATTGCGCAATCGTCCGACCATGCGGCTGGCCTTCAAATCAGGCTCTCCGGGAACGAGTGATTTGGTCGGCACCTGCGAGTAGTCGCCAGTTTCCAGGATCTACAGAGATTCTCATCTTCCAGTTATGCGAATACAGCGGTGCTGTCTACTTTAGTGCGCGGAAGAAAGCGCGAACATCTTCTGCGAGCACAGCGGGTTGTTCGAGCGCGGCGAAGTGGCCGCCGCGCTCATGCGTCGTCCAGCGCTGGATATTGGTGTACATGTACTCGGCCACCGAACGCGGCGGGCGCAGTATCTCTTTCGGAAAATCGATATACGCAGTTGGCACCTTTACGGTCTCGCCTTCCGGAATCGGCCATGGCCCGTGCATGCGCGCGTAGTACGGCCAAAACGACGATCCAATGGCGCCGGTGATCCAGTAGAGCATGATGTCGGTAATCATGGTGTCGCGCCCGAAATAGCTATCGAGGTCGCCGCGACAGTCAGTCCATTTGTAGAACTTCTCAACCAGCCACGCCGCCAGCCCTACCGGCGAATCGGTCAGCCCGTAGGCGAGCGTCTGCGGACGAGTGCCCTGAATCCACTGATAGCCGGTTTCTTCCTTGAGAAAGCGATTTAACTGCGCGATGAACTGCTGCTGCTCCGGCGTCGGGTCTTCGAGCAGCTTCGGATCACGACGCACCGCAAGCATATTCAGATGGATTCCGATCAGGTGCTGCGGATAGGCATATCCCAGCCGCGAAGTGACGAATGCGCCCCAGTCACCGCCCTGGGCAGCAAAGCTGTCGTAGCCAAGCACGCGGGTCATGAGTTCGGCGAACGCATCAGCTATCTTTTCGAGCGAAAAGCGTTGCTGCCCGGGCTGGAACGAAAAGGTATAACCGGGAAGCGACGGTGCTACGACAGTGAATGAATCGGCCGCGTCGGCTCCGCAGGATGCCGGATCGGTCAGCATTGGCAGGATCTTGTGAAACTCGTATACCGACCCCGGCCAGCCGTGCGACAGCAGCAACGGCATGGGCGCAGGCCCTTTGCCTTCCTCATGGATGAAATGCAGATCGATGCCGGCAAGTTTGACCTTGTACTGGCGGAAGCTATTGATGGTTGCTTCGTGCTTGCGCCAGTCGTACTGATCACGCCAATAGGCGACCAGCGATTGCAGATAAGCCAGATCAGTTCCGTACTTCCACTGGTTTTGCGGAATCTCGTCAGGCCAGCGCGCGTTGGCCAGCCGCTGATCCAGATCATCGAGAACGGACTGTGGAACGTTGAGTTCGAAAGGTGTCAGCTCGGATGTGGGCATGTCATCGATATCCGGAAAAGATATGGCTGCAGTCATGTTGCCACAGCAGGCACAAGCTGCGGGTACAGCTTTTCACAGAAGGACCGCTAGCCGTTGTCGTTATCACAGCTCGATCCTGCCGAATATGCCACACGGATCTGGCTGCCGACCAGCACCAGGAACCGCTTCTGGATGGCATAGGCCTCCTGCTCGCGGCGATACCAGCGTTCGCACAAACGCAATGACTCCAGTTCGCGCGAAACGTCCTGTAAGTAATGCACAAGTTCATGCAGCAGAACGGAACGCGCAAAAATTTCCGTTTCGGGTTTTAGCGCCTCGTCGATGAAAATGCCTTCACCAGAACGATAGGCGGCAAGCGCCGCACACGGTTTACCACAGGCGAGTTGCTCGATTTTTTCGTGTGGCGCGCGATGCACAACCGGCAGTTCATGGGGCATCTTGTATTTGGACAGATGGTCGATCGTGAGCAGCAGCGCGGGCACCAGGTCATCCATCGGGATCGGATAGGTATCGGCAAGTTCTTCACCGACAAACGGGGTACGCGTATCGACATAGGTGCTGTACATCCCGGTTCCACCCGGCGGGCGGTCCAACTCGGCTGACTGTCCGGCAAATGTCGTTGGCAGCGTCACGATCAGAACCAATATCGCCGCGACGCCAGCAAAGTAATGGAAGTGCCGCCGGGCCGAGTGTATCGATGTCAGCATCATCGGCATTCGCATATGTGTATGCGCATCTAGATCCGCGTCTCGTTCGGCGCCGTCGGCTTTTCCGGCTCCGGGTTGGTATAAGCCTCGAGTTGTTCGAGCCTGACCGCCGCCTGTTCGCGCTGTGCTGGCGACAGGGTTGCAGCCAGACGTTGCGCTTCCTGTTCGTTGAGCGCGGCGTCGGCAGCTTCCTGCGGTTTGAAATGCGACTGCGCAATCAGATGCCAGGCATAGGCTTCGACCGGGTCGGCCTCGACACCGAGACCTTCACGATAGAAACGCCCGAGCGCCCGCATCGATGCCGCGTCCCCCATGCGGGCCGCTTGCCGGTACCACTGCGCCGCCTGCACAGGGTCCGCTTCGATGCCACGGCCGGTCTCATACATCAACGCCACGTTGTAGTGCGCCATCGCGTCGCCATTTTCCGCAGCCGTGCGATACCAGGTCAGTGCCTGCACGAAATCGCGCTGCACGCCCTCGCCGGTTTCATAGCAATCCCCGATCGAATTCATTGCCCATGCGTTGCCCAGCATGGCTGACTTGAACCACCAGTCAAACGCCTGTTTCATGTCGGCGGGAACACCGTGACCATTGGCGTAGGCGAGGCCAATGTTGTTCATCGAGACGGCATATCCACGCTTGGCCGCCTCTTTCCACCAGCGCAGCGCCTCGGCGTAATCCTGTTTGCCGTCGTAGCCCTTGGCCCACAACACGCCGATATTATTCATGGCGCGCACATCCCCGCGGCTGATCAGGTTTGAAAGCAGACTTGGCTCCAGCATGCCGGTACCAGGCACGAGGTCGGTATAGGTCTCTTCCTGCTCGGCGGCGAATACCGACATCGCCATCGAGAGCAAAGTGACGCACAGCAGTATGCGAACCTTCATTCTTTGGCCTCCTTGCGCTAGGGCCGCGGCCTGACCATCACGGCGTGTCGGACTACTTCTCTCCGTGCAGAAATGGCAGCAGGTCGGACAACAATTCCTCGGGTGCTTCCTCAGGTATGAAGTGGCCACAAGGCAGCGGATTGCCGCGTACGTCCTCCGCTTTCTCGCGCCAGGTTGCAGCCACGTCAAACAATGTATGCATCTTGCCAAACTCGCCCCAGATTGCGTAGACGGGGCATTTCATTTTCTTGCCAAGATCGGCTTCATCGTCGGCAAAGTCAACCGTTGCCGCGGCGCGATAATCCTCCAGGCCGCAACGAATCGTCCCTGGCAGCGTAAACGCGCGCAGATATTCCTGAAACATCGGCTCCTCGACTGCGTCCTGGCGCCAGGTCAGCGCCCGGAACATCATGCGCAGAAACGGCTCTGCGCTGTTGCGAATCATGATTTCCGGAAGATCCGGTGCCTGGAAGAAAAACCAGTGCCAGTAGGCTGCGGCAAGCTCCCTGCCGGTATCACGAAAAACCGTATGCGTTGGCACGATGTCGAGTACGGCAAGCCGTGTGACCGAATCGGCATGGTCGAGGACAAGGCGGTGCGCGACCCGCGCGCCACGGTCATGCCCGACAACCATGTATTGATCGTGTCCGAGCGCGTGCATCAGTTCGTCGATATCGCGCGCCATCGTGCGCTTGTCAAATCCGTCGCGCGGCTTGTCGGAATCACCATAGCCGCGCAGATCAGGGCAGACGACGCTGAATTCCTTGATGAACCCCGGCACCATCTTGCGCCACATCTGGGCGGTCTGCGGATATCCGTGCAACAATACCAGCGCAGGCCCGCTGCCACCGCTCCAGGCATTCATTCGTATACCGTTGGCCCGCACCGAGCGGCGCTGCATACCATTCATGAAGTCAGTCATTGTCTGGCTCCGAAATTAATACTCGGGAACAATTCAGTCGCTCAAGTATGTTGAATCGAAAACTCTTTGGCGCATTCTGCATGTGCATCAGGTCTTGAGGTAGTCGCGCAAACGGCGCACGCCTTCCTCCAACACCGGAACCGGTTTAGGGTAGGAAAAGCGCACGTGCTTGGCAGCGCGATGCGCACCGAAGTCGATACCAGGCGCAATAGCCACCCCGATGTCTTCGAGCACATCCCAGCAAAAGCGGTAACTGTCCGAGGTGAACTTGCTGCAGTTAGCGTAAATGTAGAATGCGCCCTGCGGCTCGACCGGAATATCGAAACCGAGCTCGCGCAGCGCTGGCAGCAAATAGTCGCGCTGTTCCTGAAATTTGCGGCGGTTTGCTTCCAGCGTGGCCAGCGTCTGTTCGCCAAACGCCGCCAATGCCGCCTGCTGCGCAATATCGGAATTCGAGATGTACAGGTTTTGCGCAAGCTTCTCGATGTGCGCGGCATATGCCTGCGGCATGACCATCCAGCCCAGCCGCCATCCGGTCATACAGAAATACTTCGAGAAACTGTTGATCACAAACACGTCATCGGCAAATTCCAGTACCGAGTGCGCATCGAATCCATAAGTCAAGCCGTGGTAAATCTCGTCCACGATCAGGACACCGCCCTTGCGCTGGACCATGGCATGCAGCCGCTTCAGTTCATCCGGCGCTATCAGCGTGCCGGTCGGATTAGAGGGCGTGGCCACCATGACGGCTACCGTACGCGGCGTCCAGTGCTTTTCCACGAGGTCGGCCGTGAGCTGGTAACCGGTATCGGCGTCAACCGGAATGGCGACGGCCTTGCCTTCCATGGTCCTCACAAAATACCGGTTACACGGGTAACTCGGATCGGCCATCAGCACTTCGTCACCCGGCGAGAGCAAGGCACCCATGGTCAGCAGCAGCGCGGCCGACGAACCGCTGGTGACAGCAACGCGCGAAGTTGGCAGGTCCACCGCGTAGCGGTCGCGGTACCACTGCTGCAGTCTGTTGCGCAAAGCTTCGTCACCCAGAGACGGGGTATAGCGAATGCGACCAGAACGCAGTGCCTCGATGCCTGCGTCGACAATCGGCTGTGGCGTCGGAAAATCCGGTTCACCGATCACCATGTTGATGATGGTCCGTCCCTGCGCCTCCAGTTCGAAGGCGCGGGTTACCAGCGTCACTACGTGAAACGGCTCGATCTCGGCCAGCCTGGCGGCGAGGTGCACGGTAGCAGACGAGCCATTCGGTTGATTCATTCGGTAAACCTGCGTCACGGAAAACAAGGGTTCCGATTTTACCCTCAGCGAGGCCTCTACGACGCCGGACACGGTGGTCGCCGTACAATACGCCCGTAGCAACTGATTACGGATCCAAGGAAACACGAATGAAAATTGCAGTTATTGGCAGCGGCGGGGTAGGTGGCTACTTCGGCGCGAGGCTGGCCGCCGCCGGCAACGATGTGACCTTCGTCGCCCGCGGAGCACATCTCGACGCCATGAAAAAGAACGGCCTGAAAGTATTCTCCGCCCTGGGGGACCTGCATCTGAAGGAAGTCCAGTGCACGGATGACACGGCCACGATCGGCCCGGTCGACATTGTCATGATCGCTGTCAAACTGTGGTCGACTGACGAAGCGGTGGCAGCAGCAAAGCCGTTGGTGGGACCGGGCACGGCGGTCATTTCGTTTCAGAACGGCATTATCGCGGTCGACAGGGTTTTGCCCGTGCACGGGCGCGAACACACCATGGGTGGAGTTGCCAACATCGCCGCGCTGATCGAGGAACCGGGCGTGATCCGCCACAACGGCGCGATGGCGAGCCTGATCTTCGCCGAACTCGACGGCAAGCGCAGCGAACGTGCCGAGGCGTTCTACAAAGCCTGCGTCGACGCCAATATCAAGACCGAACTCGCCGAAGACATCCACACGCGAATCTGGGAAAAGTTTGTACGCCTGGTGACGATGTCTTCGATGACCGCGCTTTGCCGCATGCCGGTTGGCCCGATACGCGAAGACCCGGACACACGCGCGTTGTTGCAGCAGGTCATGAGCGAGGTCATCGCCATTGCCAAGGCCAGAGGGGCAAAACTGGGCGATAACATCATCGACGCGCAGATGGCGGTGGTCGATGGGTATCCGCCGACCATGGTCGCCTCGATGTGCGGAGACTTGCGGCGCGGCAACCGGCTGGAGTTGCCGTGGCTGGCTGGAACGGTTGCCGCCCTGGGCAAGGATTTGGGCATCCCTACTCCGGCCAACCAGTTCGTTTACGCTGCGCTGAAATTGTTTGCCAATGGTCGACCGCCGGAGGCGCAAGTTTGAGACAAAGCGGCAACTCCTCAAGAACTGACCGCTGTGACGAAGTTGCAACGCACACAACAACGATCGTGGGAGGAATTCAATGACAATCAAAGTCACGGGCCTGCGCGCACGCGCTGTCGCGGCACCGATCAAGCGCCCGCCGCTCTCGGCAAGCGGAGCGATAGCCAATGCGCCACTGGTGCTGGTCGACCTGGAAACGGATGGTGGCGTGACCGGCTGCAGTTATCTGTTCGCGTTCATGCCGTCGATGCTAAAGCCGACCGTTCAGTGTGTCGACGCGCTCGCCGAACTTATTAAAGGCGACGAAGTGGCGCCGCTGACGATCGATGCGAAACTGCGCAAACGATTCACCCTGATGGACACGCACGGCATTCTCGGCCAGGCGCTTGCCGGTGTCGACATGGCGGCATGGGATGCGCTGGCGAAGTCGCAGGAAATGCCACTCGCGCGTGCGCTTGGCGGTGAAGTGCGCCCGATTCGCGCCTATAACAGTTGCGGTCTGTGGATTCAGGACGCTGCCAACGTCGCCGATGAAGCACAGCAGTTGCTGGCCGAGGGGGATTTCAACGCCCTGAAAATCCGCATTGGTCGCCCCGATTTCAGGCAAGACCTCGCTGCGGTCAGAAACGTCAGAAACAGCATCGGTGACGACGTTATGCTGATGGGCGATTTCAATCAGTCATTGACGGTCAACGAAGCGATTGCCCGTGGCCGGGCACTCGATGACGAGGGACTGTACTGGATCGAGGAACCGGTTCGCCACGACGATTACACAGGCTGCGCAAAAATTGCCCGCGAAGTCAATACACCGATACAGATCGGCGAGAACCTGCTCAACAGCATGGAGATGCAGAAAGCGATCGACGCCAATGCCGCGGAATACTACATGCCGGATGTACAGCGCATCGGCGGCGTGACCGGGTGGCTGCGCGCAGCGGCGTTAGCACAGGCCAACAGTCTTGACATGTCGAGCCATCTTTTTCCGGAGATCAGCTCACATTTGCTCGCGGTGACACCGACCTGCCACTGGCTGGAGTACATGGACTGGGGCAGCGCAATACTGAAAGAACCGGTGCAGGTGCGCGATGGCCATGTTCTGATTACGGACCGGCCCGGCATCGGCATGGAATGGGACGAAGGCGCCATCGCCCGCTACGCCGTGAAGTAAGGCTTGCCGCAACATGGCTGAGCCCCGGCTCCGGGGCAGTGCCAGTTCCGACCGCTCACTCCAGATCGCGGTCCAGATCGCGGGCAACGCGAAAGCCCATCCGGTCGTTGCGGGTATCCCCGGCTTCGGCATGGCGATAGGCCGAGCGCGCGGTCGCCGCACCGTCCGACCAGGCGCCACCGCGCACCACCCGCTTTTCGCACGTGCCGTCGGCGGCGTCCGGGTTCTCGTACTGGTCCATGCAAATGCCCTCGAATTTCTTTTCGCAAGGT
>JASFUE010000060.1:0-13615 GCA_050050435.1 Burkholderiales bacterium
CAGTGTACATCCGGGACATCCTTGAGCATTGTTTCAACAGTCGCCCCCTTGAGTTGGTGCTTGGCCATCGAAATCGCGCTTTTCAAACCCTCAATGAGGTTGAACCGCGTCGCCTTGCTGCGATCCAGGCGGCTGAAGTCCTTGAGATTGCCGACAATCTCCGACATTTGCACGGTGCCATGTTGCCCGTCCTTGACCAGGCTCTGCAACTCGGCCAGCACCTTGTACTTTTTCAATCGCGTAATGCGTTCGGTAACTTTGGCGAATTGCTGGCTCAGTTGCTCCGGATTCGCGGCCTCACCCGCCTGCAGCAACGCAAGCAAACGCTCGGTATCGTCGACAGTGGCCGCAATATCGGCCAGCTTTTCGGAAACGCTGCCCAGACTGTTCTTCACGTAAGCCAGCGGCGTGTTGATCTCATGCGCGACCCCGGCCACCATCTGTCCGAGGGACGAAAGCTTTTCGGACTGGATCAACTGCGCTTCGGATTCCTTAAGCTGCTTCAGGGTATCCGAGAGTTCGCTGGTCCGCTCCTCAACGCGCTGCTCCAACCTGACGTTGGCCGCTCTGACCTTGATTCCCATCCACGCGACCAGCATCAACAGGACCGCGGTATAGGTGATCAAATAAACACGGTAGACTTCCTTGCTACGAATGGTTGCTTCCAGTTCCTGACTGAATAGCAGTGCCATGTTTTCCACTCTCGGGCCCGATGTCAGTCGCCCGATCTGCCCGGCTAGTCGTGTCTGGGCGGTTTTGCCGTCCAGCAAGGCGCGCCCCGCATCGATTACCTGCGTCGCTCTTGATCGCAGCACCTGCGGAAACGAACTTGCTGCCGCTTGCAGCTCGGCCAGCGCAGAATAGATTGCGTTATAGCGATCCTCTTCGCCCAGGGTAAAGTAGATCGGCGCATTGGTATTCAGCGTGTCGGCTGCCGAACTCAGACGTGGCGACTGTACGCCGAGTTGGTTCGCCTGGGTAACGAGATCCTGCGTGTAGGTGCGCAAATTCGCCAGCGCCTGTTGCAGCGAGGCATGTTCAACCTTGAACTTTTCCACCAACCGCCCTTTGTTGTTGACTTCCATTACCAGTTCGTCCAGCCCCGTGTTCAGCGCGACGCTGCCTGTAGTCTGGGCTGCTTTGGTGAGTTTGCCGAGTGCGCTCTCCGCATTCGGACGACGGTCAATTGGCGGACGAACGCCAACGTCTGATTCCGTGCTCAGCCGCAGAACGTCGACGTCCCAACGCCCGTCGATCTCCTTGAGTTCACGCAGCACGCTGGCGATCTGGTTAGGCTCGCGCAGATCGATTGCCTCGGTCTTGGCGTAAAGAATCGCCAGGCCCGCCACCAAAAGCAGCGCCAGCAGAATCAGCCCGAAATTTCTGGGATTGAACATTTCTTTGGATTCATTCGTGATTCAGCTCGCAGTCGATAGCGGATTACGCCCTGACTGCGTTTCCTGCAAAGTCATTTTTCGCTCCTGCTTGTTCAGGCCGAATCGGTATCAATGCCCACATGTGATTGTTATTTACTATAAATCAATTAGTTAAAAACTTTTCGTTAGTTCTTTCACAAGATTGATTGATACCTAAGCAATCGTTGGTCCTCCCCCTATCCCGCTGGCATTTGCAGGCTCGATGAGTGGTTTCGAGCGGCATCCAACCCGGGTCATTTGACGCGGATCAAAACAACACCTGGCGAGAATTCGACAGCTGAAAGCGGCGAATCCGGCCAACCATGAGGCTGGACAATTCAGATCAGGAGCGAAGTGATATGCCCGTACGGGCACTCCGATACGACGCGGCGCCTGCGCTTGCCGCGTGCGTCAAATGGCAAAGTCTGTGGCAGCGTTGTGCGAGCGCGTGATCACGTCTTCGCTGAAGATCTTGCGGGCAATGACGCGGTTCTTGCCCATGCGCTTGGCTGCCAGAAGGCATTCGTCAGCAGAACGCAAAATGGTTTCCGCGCTCGGCTCATCGACATCATCAAAACTGGTCACACCGATGCTGACGGTAATTTTCATCGGCGCCGAAGCGTCGTTGATGACAATCGGCTCCGAACTGACACAGGCGCGGATCTTTTCGGCTGCCTCGATGATTCCCTGCCTCGAGGTTCGCGTGAATATGACAACAAATTCTTCACCACCGTAACGGCACAACAGGTCACGCTCAAAAATGCTGGCGCGCACTCTCTCGGCAACCGTTTCCAGCACCTGGTCACCGTTAATGTGACCGTACTTGTCATTGATCTGTTTGAAGTCATCGATGTCGAACATCGCCAGGCCGAAATTCATTTCCGGTTCCGTCATTCCCGCATTCATTTGATGGTGGCGCTCGGCCATTGCGCGCCGCATTTCCACTTCCAGATACTGGTCCAGAAAGCGGCGGTTGTAAGCACCGGTCAGGGCATCGATTTCCGCCGCGTGCTGCAACTCATCATTGAGCTTCTGTATCTGTGCAGTGCGTTCCCTGACCTTGTCCTCGAGCTCATCCTTCGACTCCTCGAGTTCCTTGTGCAGGCGCAACAGCTTCACAAACATGACATAGGACATGGTCGCGATGATGAAGACAAAGGCATACTCGGCAAGATAGACGAACAGGTACACTTCTGATGCAACCAGTGAATCATTCGCCGCCGCCAGAAACAACGGAATCTGACTCAACAGGATATATAACGTTTCCTGGTCGCGGGTTTGCTGATAACGTGCCGCCAGTTTGACGATCAGGTACAGGTAGAGTCCGATCATCAATGCGAGGGAGAATATGTAGAATGATCCAACCTCGCTCTCGATATAGGAAATATGGAACAGGCCGGGAAAACCCGATATCCGGGTAACTGGCCGGTCTACACTGAGCGTATATTCGTCGGGCAGCAGGCGTGACAACAGCAAATAGATGACCGAAACACCGGCAACGGATCTGAGCAGTGTGTTGTCGGTCCGGCCAGTATAGATTCCGAGCAACCAGGTCATGGACACGACGATCATCGGGATCGATTCGAGTCGCACACGTTCCCAGACAACGCCTTGTTCAATCGAAGCAGTCGCATACAGTCCAGCGCATGACAATTCGTAGAGCCCTACCGAAAAGCAAAGCAACGCAAACGGAAAGTATTTGACCTCGTCGCGTTGCTTGAGGTACATCATTAGATGGTAGGCCCCGGCGTAGAGGGCGACCGCTGACATACCAGTACAAATCAGTGAGGCTGGGTTCATGTCTTATCGGGGAAACCCGCTCAAGGCCGGATTCTTCAAACTTTCGGCATCCTTTCAGGAGCTTGTAAACAAGCCAAGGGCGGCACGAAGCGCTAGCAAAATGCCATTTCGGACCAGAAAAAGCACTATTTGGGCCTGTTTTTGCGGCCCTACTGGCGGCTTGTCCACGATAAGGGCGCAGTGGCTGCCATGAAGGACGTGCACGTACGCCGGCTGGGTGATGGACTGGGAGCAGAGATCGAAGGCGTCGAACTCTCCGGGTCGTTGCCGTCGAGCGTAGTCGCACGAATACGCGAGGCCTTTCTCGAGCACCTGGTCGTTTTTTTCCGCGGCCAGCAACTGACTCCCCGGCAACTGCTCGAATTTGCAGAGCTATTTGGCGAGCCCATGTCCTACCCGCAGCTCAAGGGATTGCCCGACTGCCCGTTGGTGACGGCGGTCATCAAGCGCGAGCACGAGAAAAACAACTTTGGCGGTATCTGGCACACGGACACGGCTTATCTCGAACGACCGCCGATGGCGAGCCTGCTCTACGCCCTGGAAACTCCGCCACAAGGCGGCGATACGCTGTTCGCAAACCAGTACCTCGCTTACGAAACGCTGCCAGCGCAAATGAAAGAAAAGCTTGAAGGCCTGATTGGCGTGAACAGCTCGAGCAAGCCGGAAGCCTCACGTACCCGAGAAGACCGCCAGCGCGAGTCAGGTGACCAACTGAAAATCCTGACCGCCCGTCATCCCGCCGTGCGCACCCATCCCGAAACCGGAAGAAAGTCACTCTACGTCAATGTCGGACACACTACACACCTCGAAGGCCCGGACGGGACAAGCGGTGATGAACTGCTGCCCGAACTGTTCGAACATCAGATCCGGCCCGAATTTATTGTTCGTTTTCACTGGCAGCCCGGCTCACTGGCGTTCTGGGACAACCGTTGCACCCTGCACTATCCGCTCAATGACTATCAAGGCTATCGCCGTGTCATGCATCGGGTCACGCTGGCCGGGGGCAAACCGGTCTGATTCAAGCGCCAACGCGGTGCGCTTCGCTTGCCGGGCTCAGATACGCTTTAACCATGCGCGCATTGCCTCGTTCACCTCATCCGAGCGCTCGAGGCTGGAGACGTGACCACACTGTTCGATGACTACAAGTCGCGCACCCGGTATCGTTTGCGCCATTTGCTCGTGGTGAACCAGCGGGGTCAGCATGTCGTCCCTCCCGCACAATACCAAGCTTGGAACATCGACCTGCTTCAGAACATTGCGACTGTCCGCTCGCCCGATGATGGCCTGCTGCTGGCGAACAAATCCCTCGACTCCGGTACGCTCAGCCATCGCACGCACGACATCGACCAAGGGCGCATCGTCCATTCTCGACGGATGAACCAGCAATGGAAGCATGCGTCGGGTAACCGGCTGAAATCCGCGTGCAGTTTGCGCAAGCCGCACGAGATCATTACGGCGTTGGGTTTCCTCCGGCGTATCGGCAACCGCGCGCGTATCGAGTAACGCAAGCGCCAGCACCCGCTGTGGCGCCTGTCGCATGATCTGCATGCACACGTAACCCCCCATCGACAATCCGGCCAGGGCAAAGCGCTCAAACGGCGCGTCGCGCAACACTTTTGTCGCCATGCCCTCCATGGTGTTTTCCGTCAGTGACTCCGGAATCCAGCAATCGGCGAGGTCCGACAAAGCACGAACCTGTGGCGCCCACAACGCCTCATCACAAAGCAGCCCTGGCACCAGTACCAGCCCCAATTTCATCGACATTTCCCGTTCCTGGTCAGAACCGGCGAGTTCCCGTCATTACTTTGGCGGTGCCAGTTTCACCCACTCGCGCATGTCCCACGGCTCATACAGGGTCCAGATGTAATCGGTGCAGGCATTTTCGCGCAGATGATGAATATCCTGTTTGTCCGCTTCATCGATAAACGCCTGGAACACGGCTTCGCTGGGAAACTCCACAACAATGAGGTAACGACGTTCGACATCGCCGTGTAATTTGCGAAGCGGATCCTTGCCCGCTGCAACCACACGGCCGCCCATGCCATAGATAATCTTTCCCGCCTTGACAGAATAGTCGCGATACTCGTTCTCGCGACCGGGCAACAGGTTGAACACATTAAGCGCATAGACCACGTGACCTCCTCGTACAGGGTTTATTCGACGCAAGCATTGCCCGACGATTTATACCACGGGCCTGCATATGCGAAAAACGCGGCTTCGGAGTAAGGTGTCGGCAGCGATTCGCAGTCCGGCAACGCATGATCACAATCATCGTTTGCCTCTACAATCTGCCATAACAACAACATCGACAGGAGAACGAAGCATGGCCAAGAACATCCAGGTGTTACTCGCAAACCGCCCGGACGGCTGGGTAAAGGAAACCGATTTTGACATTGTGGAAACCGACATTCCTACGCCAGCTCCCGGTGAAGTCCTGATCGAAAATCACTGGTTGTCGCTCGACCCCTACATGCGCGGGCGCATGAATGCCAGCAAATCCTACGCTGCAGCAGTGGAAATTGGCGACGTTATGGTTGGCGGCACCGTCGGCAAGGTGATTGCCTCACAGAACCCGAAGTTTCACGAGGGCGATTACGTTGTCGGCTCTACCGGCTGGCAACTCTATGCACTGTCTTCCGGGGAGGGCCTCGCCAGGATTGACCCGAAAGCCGTTCCCCTGCCTGCCTATCTTGGCGTGTGCGGCATGCCAGGCGCGACGGCGTGGATCGGACTGCTCGAACACTGCGCCCCAAAGGCCGGAGAAACCGTGCTGGTGTCTGCTGCCACCGGTGCCGTAGGCAGCGTGGTCGGTCAACTTGCAAAGTTGCAGGGATGCCGCGCCGTTGGTATCGCCGGCGGCAAGAAGAAATGCGACTACGCGCTCAAGGAACTCGGCTTTGACGCCTGTGTGGATTACAAAGCTGGCAATCTGCTTGACGATCTCAAGGCAGCATGTCCGCAGGGCGTCGACTGCTATTTCGAGAACGTCGGTGGCCAGGTCATGGACAACGCTTTCCGCGTACTGAATCCGTTCTCGCGCGTTGCACTATGCGGCATGGTGTCCGAATACAACGCCACTGAAGCCTACGGCGTCACCATGATGCGTTCACTGCTCGTCAATCGCGTGAACTTGCGCGGCTTCATCGTCTTCGACCGTATCGACCTGTACCAGAAAGCGGTCGCGAATCTGGTGCGCTGGGTCTCGCAAGGCAAGATCCGCTATCACGAAACCGTCGCGCAAGGTCTGGCCAGCGCCCCTCAAGCCTTCATCGGCATGCTCAAGGGCAAAAATCTCGGCAAGCAAGTCGTCAAGTTGATCTGAGCACCTTATTCGGGAGGAAACAATCATGCATGTGGCCAGGGTTTTACTGGCAGCCGTCCTGGCGGGCCTCGCCGGCACTGCCCCCGCGCAACAGGACCTTGCTGAGCAAGTGGATAAAGACATCATCGGCATCCAGGATCGCATCCTGGACTGGCGGCGCGATATTCATGAGCATCCGGAATTGTCGAACCGGGAAACGAGGACTTCGGCACTGGTTGCCGCCCATTTGCGCGAACTCGGAATGGAAGTACAGACCGGCATCGCCCATACCGGCGTGGTCGGTATTCTCAAAGGCGCCCGCCCCGGGCCAGTGGTAGCGTTGCGCGCGGACATGGATGCGCTGCCAGTCACCGAGGAGTCCGACTTGCCGTTCAAGTCGAGCGTCACCGCAGAATATCTCGGTAACGAAGTCGGCGTCATGCACGCCTGCGGCCATGATGCACATACTGCCATTCTGATGGGCGTGGCAGAAGCATTGGCAAAGAACCGCGACCAGTTGCCCGGTAGTGTGAAGTTCATTTTCCAGCCTGCTGAAGAGGGACCACCTCCGGGAGAGGAAGGCGGCGCGATCCTGATGCTCAAGGAACAGGTGTTCGAGAATCCAGAGCCGGACGCCATCTTCGGATTGCATGTCATTGCCGGAGTGCCTGCGGGAAAGATCACTTATCGGCCCGGACCGTTGATGGCCAGCGCCGACTGGGTTTACATCACAGTCAAAGGTGCACAAACACATGGCGCATGGCCGTGGCGCGGGATCGATCCGGTGATTACCTCGGCCCAGATCGTGACCGGCTTGCAGAATATCGTCGCGCGTCAAATCGACGTCTCGCTGCAACCGGCAGTAGTCACCGTTGCCACCATCAATGGTGGCACGCGCAAGAACATTATTCCCGACAGCGTCGAAATGTCAGGAACCATCCGCACTTTCGATGAGTCGATGCGAAGTGACATTCATCGACGCGTCGAACACATCAGCAAGGCAATCGCCGCCGCCAACAATGCTCAAGTCGACGTGCGCATCGAAAAGGCCACCGCTGTAACTATAAATGAAGAGAAACTAACCGAGAGGATGCTTCCCACGCTGCGACGCGTCGCCGGTGCCTCGAACGTATCGCTACAGCAACGTGTCATGGTTGCAGAGGACTTTTCCTACTTCCAGCAGCGCGCCCCCGGATTATTCTATTTCGTGGGGATTACGCCACCGGACCAGGACCCGGAAACCGCCGCACCAAACCACTCCCCTCGCTTCTTTATCGACGAGTCTGGCGTAATACTGGGTGCGCGCTCTCTGGCGGCGCTTGCGGTTGATTTCCTGCAAGACGGCGAATAGTGATTATCATGCCTCGAACACGACGCTGCCAGGCCCCTGTCCCCCGCTTGCTCGGGAGACCGCATGAATTCGATACCATTCCGGCAACATTGAACGGCGAACCATTTTGAAGCGCAATGCAAGTCAATCGATGCAAACAACATACCTCACTATTGCGTCTGCTTTGATCGGCTTCGCAACGGCAGCGACAATGCATGCGCGGATGCGTGCGGGCGCAACTTTCGTATTGTTGTTTGCAACATTGGCCTTGACCGGTTGTGCCTCGACCGAGCTGACGCAGAGCTGGCGCGCACCCGATTACACGGGCCAGTTGACCAGCCTCGTCGTTGTAGGCGTGAGCAAACAGGCTTCAGTCAGACGCATATTCGAAGACGAATTCGCCGCCCAGATGCGCGAGAAGGGCATTCGCGCTGTGCCGAGCTACACACTGATTGTGCAAGACGGTCCGGTCTCCGAAGAAAAACTGCGCTCTGCTGTGGAATCCGCCGGTACGGACGGGGTCATCATCACCCGGCTGGTCAACGTGGAGAGAAAGGTGTCTGTCACCTATCCCGGGCCGGCGTACCCGTATCCGCCGTTCTATTACGGCTACTACACCACCGCCTGGATCGGCTATTACGAACCGCCAGTGGTCCAGCAATATGACGTCGTCACCTCGGAGACGACTGTGTTCGCAAGGGATCGTGCCCAACCGGTGTGGTCAGGCATCACCGAAACGTTTGCACCGGGCGAACTCAAGAAAGAGACTGCGGATTTTGCGAAGGTGGTGATAACGGCATTGGAGAAACAGGGACTGATACTCTCGCGCTCATCTGCCACAAAGTAGACAAACGCAACTGAGGAAACCTGTGGTGCCAGCGCACCGGGTCCAACCATCTGCGGCACGCGTGCTCTCAGAAGGGCAGCGACGTAAAGATCCGGAAACCGGTGAGGTCTTGCGTCACACGGAATGCAATGCCAACCCGGTTCACGTCGATATCCAGAACCCTGAAAGGCTGTTCGGGAACGACACTGATTGCGATTTCACTCTGTTCGTTCAGCTTGTTATCAGGATCGTCGACGATCGCGAAATCGAGTTTCGCAAAATAGTAGTAATAAATCGGCGCAATGCTCACCGCCACACGCCGCCCAAACAGCGTCGCGTTAGTGGGCACCTCCATGTCTACACCGATCGCAAACAAACCCAGTGGCTGGTGCGCCCCGCCGCTGGGCGTGTAACCAGCGAGGCTGAGCCAGTTAAGCAGCGAGAAAACCGTCTCACGGTGAACCCACAGTTCATAGCGGCTGCGCACGCCGACATCGTAAATCCAGGCGGACTCGTCGCCGCCGAGCTCCCAACCATAGCCGGTGGATGCATAAGGGCGCAACAGCCAGCGCGGCGTGACACGTTTCTCGAACTCGAGTCCGGGCACGACACTGACGGTGCTCACCCGGCTTGGCAAGCCATTGTCGACCACTTCGCCGAGGTCAAAGTCATAAAATCCAAGGGAGATCGGGAGCGTTATGCGCAATCCCCACTGATCTTCGCTGCTCTCGCGCAGAGAAAAGGAAAACGGCGCCTGTAGCACAACAACGGTCCGGTCGCCAGCGGAGTAGATGCCCGTGCCGTAAGTCGCCGCGTAGTACCAGTTGAGCAATTCCTGATCGTCCTCGACCGTTCGCGTTTGAGCGAATACGTTACCAACGATGGCCAGGCACAGGCTGGTTGCGGCCAGGCACTTGCGTAACATCTATCTTCCCCGGCCCTTGCCGGAGCAATCAGCGGCACTATTGCTCGTCAACAGGTTCGACGCGGTTCTGATGCACGCGTACGCGCTCACCGATGCGAAATCCGGATGCATCATCCATTTCAATCAAGGTATAACGGCCATCATCGAAGCGCACGACCACTTCATAGGTCGTCCTTTCCAGCTCTGCGCGCTGGCGCTCGTTGCCGTAAACACCGACTTCCGCTTTCTCATCCGGTGACTTGCTGAGCGGAAACCTGATGTAGGGGCCAGCTGGAGGTGTTTCATCGACGAAGGTCTTGGCTGCCGCGCGCTCGCTGGTAATCGTGCGGATGTCATAGATAACACCACAGTCGCGGCATGACTGACCGGTTTGCGGCTGCGCCGGTTCGCCGGCTTCCTGTGCATTGGCCAGCGTTGCCAGCAGAACAGACGTCAAAACAACAAGGATCAGTCGCGTGACAAGCATCGGAAATAACGGGTGAAAAGGAATTGTCAAAACAGGGTTCGCCTGGAAAGTTTAGCAGCAAAACAGGGCCACACAAGACTCTTCGCCAACGAGCCCTCTGCGCGCAGCACGCCCTGGACAGCAGCGCCCTATTTGACGGATGCCGCGACGATCCCGGCGACCTGACTTCCGGGCAGCCGCCTTTCATAGCGCTCGGACATCAATGGCGAGCCGATCATGAAGTCAGCGCTGGCCGGATCGCATGCGACTCCGACGTTCCACACCACGGCGATACGCAGCAAGGCCTTGACGTCCGGGTCATGTGGCTGCGGTTCCAGCGGATCCCAGAAGAAAATGGCAAAATCGATGCGCCCTTCGGCAATCAAGGCGCCGATTTGCTGATCACCACCCAGCGGTCCGCTGAGCATGCAGGTAATCGCCAAACCGGTGGACGCTTTAATTAACTTTCCGGTCGTTCCGGTGGCGTAAAGCTCGTGGTTCGCCAGCACGTCGCGATGAGCTTGCGCCCATTCGAGCAGATCCTGCTTCCGGTTGTCGTGTGCGATCAGCGCAATCCGCTTGCGAACATCCATCATTACGCCAGTTTCAGTCCATTCGGGAAAGACGGACATTGTTCAGGGCTTGGGATTTTCCAGCCCGCCAACGTACATCCGGTTCCATGTCGGACTGATGATGATCTGATTGATACACGCGCGCGCCGGCAGTTCGGCAACGAAGCGAATGGTGGCGCCCAGGTCTTCAGCCTGCAGCATTTTAGCCCGGTCATCCGCGCTCGGCGGAACCGGTCGCCGGTCCATAATAGGCGTGGCCACTTCGGCCGGACAAATGGCGCAAGCACGAATATTGTTGGTTGCTTCCTCCATGTTCACCGTCTCGGTCATCGCCACCACGGCATGTTTGCTGGCATTGTATGCCGCGCCGGTGAGCTTGGTGTGATAGGCGCCCGCCCACGACGAAATATTGATAATGACGCCATCCTTGCGTTTGCGCATTCCCGGCAAAACTGCATGAATAGTGTAGAACGAACCATCGAGGTTGGTGCGGATGACATCGTTCCAGCCCTGCGGGGTCTGGTTCTTCCAGTAACGGTTCGGCACGTTCATGCCGGCACTATTTAACAGAATATCGATCCTGCCATGCCGGCTGATAATGTTCTTGGCGGCGGCTTCCGCCGCAGCCTGGTCGGCCACGTCGAATGGCTCGATCTCGGCTTTCAAACCCCTGATCCGCAACTTCTCCGCTTCCGGTTCCAGCACCTCCTTGCGCCGCCCGCTCATCACCACTGTGGCACCGCCCTCTGCCAGCGCCTTCGCACCTGCCAGCCCGATTCCGCTACCGGCGCCGGTGACCCACGCTACCTTTCCAGTCAGATCAGACATCGATTCACCTCGTAAAGGGTTTCATTCAACTGCGAACGACTATTTTTCAGGCTCTGCTGCGTTCTCGAATGCCTCACGCAAGCTTGCTGCACTCTCTGCCAGCGCCCGGCGGGCCGCGTCGATCATTCCGCCCATCAGTAAAAAACCGTGAATCATGCCTTCGTAATTGGAAAGGCGTACGCGATTTCCTGCGTGAATCAAGGCTTCGGCGTATTCCACGCCTTCATCTCGCAGCGGGTCGAAACCGGCGACGATAATCAATGCCGGTGGCAGAGATGACAGGTCGTCCGCTTCCAGCGGCGCATATCTGAAATCCCGCGTGTCTTTGGAACTACGCACGTAATGTGTAAAAAACCAGGTAATGGTCTTTCGCGTCAGCAAATAGCCCTCAGCGAAAGAGTAATGCGACTTCGTTTCCGGTTCCGGCGCAGTAACCGGATAGATCAGCAACTGAAAGCATACGTCGGGGAATGCAGCGTCACGGGCCAGGATCGAAATCACCGTGGCCAGATTGCCGCCAGCACTGTCACCACCGACAGCGATGCGCTTCGCGTCGCCATTGAATTGGGGCGCGTATTTTGCCACCCAGTTCAACGCTGCCAGGCAATCTTCAACCGCTGCTGGAAACTTGTGCTCCGGTGCCAGCCGGTAATCGACCGCGACGACGATACAGTCTGCCTGATTGGACAATGCACGGCAGGCCGAGTCATGGGAATCGAGATCGCCAATGACATAACCGCCACCGTGATACCACACCAGTATTGGTAATCTCTCCTTTGCTGCCAGTTTACGCGGGGTGTAGATACGTACCGGAATCTTGCCGCCCGGCCCTTCGATGCTGCGGTCTTCTGTATTGTAAATATCGACATCGAGTTTGAGCCGCTCCACGCGCCGGAGGTACTCGGCGCGCGCCTCGACTGGGGTGAGCTGCCAAAGTTCCGGTACTCCGGCTTTCTTTGCAGCGTCGAGTAATGCTTGAATCTGTGGATCTAAAGGCATGATTACTTGCTCCCGGGACAAGGTATCGGCACGCTATGCACGCAAACGCATTAGATAGAGGTGTAGCCGCCATCGACGGCGATGATCTGCCCGGTCATGTAGGCAGAAGCATCCGAGGCCAGCAGCAAGGTAACGCCTTTGAGATCCTCCTCTCCACCCAGTCGCTTCATCGGCGTCTGATCCATGATGTATTGCTCCGCCTGGTCGATCATGCCTTTCGACATCTTTGAGGGGAATACGCCAGGCGCAATTGCGTTGACCGTAATGTTATGTGTGGCCCATTCCGCGCCGAGCGAACGGGTAAAGTTGACCACTCCACCCTTGCTCGAGTTGTAGGCAATCGTTGGCATGAAGCCGGGCTCGGTGCCAACCAGTCCGGCAATGGACGCAATGTTGATGATCTTTCCGTACTTGCGAGGAAGCATACTGAGCTTACCGACCGTCTGGCTCAACAAAAACGGCGCCGTCAGGTTGAGATTGATGACCTTGTACCAGGCATCCAGGGGATGATCTTCCGCGGCAGCACCCCAGGCAGCGCCCGCGTTGTTGATCAGGATATCGATTTGGCCGAACGCCTTGAGCACGTCCTCGACCATTGGTTTGATCGAATCGGCCACCTGTAAGTCGTTTACCACTGTCAGCGATTCGATGCCCATTTTCGCCAAATGCGCTTTCGCTTCCTCGAGTTCGCCTTGTTTTCGCGCTGTAATTGCGACTTTGGCCCCCATCTCGCCGAGGGCTTCGGCCATCTGCAATCCCAGACCGCGCGATCCACCCGTAATCAACGCCGTCTTTCCCGACAAATCAAATAACTGCTTCAGACTCATTCTCCGCTCCCGAAAACCTGTTCTTGTGCTGAGTTCACTCTATGCCGAAGCCCGTGCGAGCGCTCCCGCACCGGCGCTTCGCGATACCGCCTCGCGCTCGCCTCAGCCCATCTGTAATCCAAGACCGCGCGATCCACCCGTAATCAACGCCGTCTTTCCCGACAAATCAAATAACTGCTTCAGACTCATTCTCCGCTCCCGAGCATTCTTGTTGTGTTTGACTGAATCGAACCCGAAGCCTTATGTGCGTGCTCCCGCATCATCGCTTCGCCATACCGCAAGGCACATCATACCGTCCAATGCCGGTACCTGCGCTGGCAGCACGGGATCGTATTGCCGGTTCAGTC
>JASFUE010000061.1:0-13377 GCA_050050435.1 Burkholderiales bacterium
CGATGTCAGGGCAAATGCCCAGGCCGCGGCATTTCGTGACCCACGCTTCCAGCCACTGACTGCCGCCGAATACACTGAAACTGCGATCGAGATCTCCTTGCTTTCGGCGCTGTCTCCTATGGAAGTGGATAACGAACAGGACGCCTTATCCCAGCTGCAACCCGGCGTCGACGGAATCGTTCTGGCGTACGGCAACCATCGCGGTACTTTTTTGCCGCAAGTCTGGGACAGCTTGCCCGAGCCCCGGCGCTTTCTCGGCGAACTGAAGCGCAAGGCAGGCCTTTCAGCGGAATTCTGGTCTGACGATGTTCGACTGTTTCGCTATCACGTCGACAAATGGACCGAGAGATAACAATGGAAGTAAAAGCAGAGTTTATAAACAAGGAGGCGGGTCAGGATAATTACCCCGCCCGCTGGTGGCATATGCTCGATGACGGGCGCATGCAGTGTGATCTGTGTCCGCGCGACTGCAGGTTGCATGAGGGCCAGCGTGGCGCATGCTTCGTTCGGGAGCGTGTCGGTGACCGGATGATCCTCACCACCTATGGGCGCTCCTCGGGGTTCTGTGTCGATCCGATCGAAAAGAAACCGCTGAATCATTTCTTTCCGGGCTCGCGGGTGCTGTCCTTCGGTACCGCCGGCTGCAATCTCGCCTGCAAGTTCTGCCAGAACTGGGACATCTCGAAATCGAAAAGCATGGACCGGCTCGCTGACCAGGCGACGCCACAACAGATTGTGGATGCGGCGAGGCGCTCCGGGTCGCGCAGCATTGCATTCACCTACAACGACCCGGTGATCTTCGCCGAGTATGCGATCGACATCGCCGAGGCCTGCCGTGATCAGGATATCCGCACGGTTGCAGTCACTGCCGGTTATATCCATGATGCGCCGAGAAGGGAATTCTTCGCCCGAATGGACGCCGCGAATGTTGATCTGAAGGCATTCACAGACGACTTCTATTTCCGGCTAACCGGTGCCAGACTGCAGCCGGTTCTGGACACGCTGATGTACCTTCGTAACGAAACCGATGTCTGGCTTGAAATAACGACCTTGCTGATACCGGGCAAGAATGACTCGGATGACGAGTTGCTGAGCATGTCACAGTGGATCTACCGCGAACTGGGCCCCGACGTACCGGTTCACTTCACGGCGTTTCATCCGGACTGGAAAATGAAGGAAATCGACTCTACCCCGGCACAGACGCTCACGCGTGCGCGAGCGATCGCGCGCTCCGAGGGAATCAACTTCGTCTACACCGGCAATGTCCACGACACCGACGGCGGCACCACACAATGCCCGGGCTGTGGCGACGCGCTGATCACGCGCGACTGGCACCAGATTCTCCTTTACCGGGTTTCTTCGCAGGGCCATTGTCTCAACTGTGATACGCCGCTGCCCGGCCACTTCGAAAAGTTCACCGGTCAGTTCGGTAACCGGCGCAAGCCGATGTTCATTAATCCCGTCGGCGCGAGCTGAAGCAACCCCATCCGAAAAGAAAGTGGTTTGAATCAACCCTCCCTGACGCCTGTAAAAATCCCGCTGGAAGTCGGCAACCTCAGTGGCATGCTGGCCAGGCCGGAGAAGGCACAAGGCGTGGTGCTGTTTGCCAACCGAAACGGCGGCAACGAACAGGCCGCCCGTGTCAACCCCGTCGCAGTTGCGCTACAACAGAAATCGATTGCGACACTGCTGTTCGACTTGCTGACGCCGGTCGAGGACTCGCGCCAAAGCAACCGATTCAACATTGATCTGCTGGCCCAGCGCCTGCAACTGGCTACGGCATGGTTGCAGACCCAGAACCAGCTCGACGGCAAGCCGGTTGGCTACTTCGGTACCGAGGCCGGTGCCGCCGCGGCTTTGCGTGCGGCCGCACATTTCGGTGAAAAGACCAGTGCCGTCGTTACAGCAGCCGGACGGCTGGATCTGGCCGGAGCAGAGGCATTGGCGACGGTCAAGGCGCCCACATTACTTCTGGTCGGCGGACGTGACATCTCGGCAATTGCACTCAATCGCGAAGCGCTCACGCGGCTTGGTTGCGAAAGACAGATGCACGTCATTCCCGGGGCAAAACAACTGTCCGGTGTGCCGGACGCAGTGGAACAGGTAGCAATCCAGGCCGCGGCGTGGTTCAGCCGGCACTTTGCGGGCTGAGTAGCCTCACCACTTCTTCGTCGCTCACCTGCGGGAAATCACGATAGAACTGACCGACCGCGTAGAACGACCGGGGTATTTCGAGGCACACAACCTCATCGCAGTATGGCCGTACCCGCTCCAGCGTCTCCGGCGGCGCGACCGGCACGGCGCAGATCAGCCGCTCGACACCGCGGGCGCGCAGTGAATGCAACGCCGCGATCATGGTGGAACCGGTTGCCAAACCGTCATCGACGACGATAACAACACGCTTTGCAGGATCAATCGACGCCCTGTGTGCTGTAAACAATTTTCGGCGCGCCATTATTATGTCAAGCTGTCGCGCTTTTTCCGCTTCGATGAGTGTCCCGTCGGTCCCGCTCATGCCCGCATCCGGGTTGAGATACAACCAACCAGTTTCATCCACCGAACCAATGGCGTACTCGGGGTTGCCCGGAGCCGGCAGCTTGCGAACCAGAACGACATCGACCTCGGCTGCCAGCTGTTCGGCGATGCGGCAGGCCATCGGAACGCCGCCGCGCGGGATGCCGAGAACCAGCGCGTGGCGGTTTTTGTATTGCGTTAGCGCACTCGCGAGCTTGTCGGCGGCATCGATGCGATCGGCGAACATCAGTCCAGCCTCCATCAGCAACTAGCCGATGGCTCGGCGCTCCGCCAGTTCCGCGTCGGACACCAGCTCGGCAGCCTTCAGGGTATTTGCGAGCAGCATGGTAATAGTCATCGGCCCGACGCCACCGGGGACCGGAGTGATATAGCCGGCTTTTTCCTTAACCGCATCGAAATCAACATCACCCGCAAGCCGCCCGCTTTCCAGCCGGTTCATGCCGACGTCGATGACCGCCGCCCCCTGCTTGACCATGTCAGCGGTAACCAGCCCTGCCTTGCCGACCGCAGCAACAACGATGTCCGCCATTTTCGTGAATTGCGCAAGGTCCTGCGTTTTCGACGTACAGATGGTGACGGTTGCGCTGCGCGCGAGCAGCATCAACGCCATCGGCTTACCGACGATGTTACTGCGGCCGATCACAACGGCATGACGACCTTCGATCGGCACCTCGTAATGATCCAGCAGTGCCATCACGCCATACGGCGTGCATGGCGGGAACGGGCTCTGCCCTGTGACAAGGGCGCCGACGTTCTGTTTGTGGAATCCGTCTACATCCTTTTGGGGAGATATTGCTTCTAGCACCTTGGTGTTGTCGATATGGGCGGGCAACGGCAACTGGACGAGAATTCCGTGTATGCGCCGGTCTTCGTTCAGCTCGTTGATTCTCTCCAACACTTCGGCTTCGCTCGCATCAGGCGGATAGCGAAACACCTCGGAATGCATACCGACATCCTCGCAGGCTTTCGCCTTGTTGCGAACGTAGATCTGCGATGCGGCATCCTCGCCAACCAGAATAACCGCCAGTCCCGGGCGCAAGCCCCGCAGACCAAGCGATTCCACTCGCGAACGCATTTTCTTGCGCATCGCTTCTGAAACGGCGCGCCCATCAATCAGTTTGGCAGTCATCACTTTCAGGTTGAATACAGGGGAAAACGGCGCGCGGCACAGCTGACTAATGGCTGCGCGCGCACGAAAAACTTCAATCTACCTTTTCGACCTCCGCAAGCGTCGAATAGAAAACCGGCCCGCGTCCCATATCGGCTTCGCGCTGACTCGTCAGCGAATTGACATTGAGGCCGTTCTTCATACGCGAACCCTGCAATTGTTTGGGCGCGCCAACGACACCGGGCAAGAGCCCGTCGACAACGTGCGCATACCCGAACGATTCTCCGCGATCGTTAAACAAGCGGCACCAGTCGCCGGTTTCAATTGCACGATCGCGCGCGTCCTGCGGACTGATCTCGATAGTCGGCCTCGACATCATTTCCTGCAATCGCGGCACGTGCTGAAAACTGGCACCGATAAAATAATGCGTGGCAGCGCTGATGACCTGCAACGGGAAACGCGCGGTAGCCTCGCGATTTGCCACCCCCTCGCTTTCGGGCAAATGCGCAGGTAGCGGGTCAAGACCGCATTGCGCCATCGCGTCTGAATAGATTTCAATCTTGCCCGACGGTGTCGGCCACCGGCCCGAGTTGACTCCCTTGCGACGTGGTGAATCCACTGCCGCGCGCGCCCAGCCCTGTTTCTTGAGCAAGTCCAGGCTGACCCCTTCGAACAGAGGATTGAACGCCGGGTCGATGATCTCCGCGATCATTTCCTCGTCGCTTTGCGAAAAACAGGGCTCGTCGTAACCCATCTTGCGCGCCAGGCGCCGGAACATCTCGGCGTTGTCGAGGCTCTCCCCCTGTTTTTCAATCGCCGGCTGGGACAATCCGAAGTAATAACTGCCGTAGCCGGCAAGCAGGTCCATCCTCTCCAGTGCCGTGTCCGCAGGCAGAAGGACGTCGGCGTAGTCGGCGCTGTCGGTAAAGAAGGTATCGTGCACCACGGTGAACAGATCATCGCGTGCCATGCCTTTGCGCGCCGCCGCGGTATCGGGAACGCAGTTGGCGGGGTCCGCGTTCCAGACGAACAACGCGCGAACCGGCGGTTGTGTCTCATTGAGTGCCTTGCCCAGCTGAATCATGTTGAAGGTACGCGGCTGACGTCCGGCCAGCAAATCCGGGCGCTGTAATTTGGCCATGTCGATGGCACGCATTTCACCACCACTGGACATGCACACGCCGCCCTTGCCGGCCAGCGCGCCGGTGATCGCGGGCAACAGCTTGATGGCACGGGTCATCGAGCCGCCGTTTTCGTGACGCTGGATCCCCCAGTTCACGCGAATGAACGAGTTTCTGGTCGACCCGTAGAGCAACGCCAGTTTTTCGATATCACGAGGCGCCAGGCCAGTGGTTTCGGCAACGAAATCCAGCGTGTACCCGGGCAACCGCTCTTCGATCAGCCGCTCCCAGCCAACGGTGTGCTGCTTGAGGAATTCCTCGTCGTGCAGGCCCTGATCGACAATGATTTTCATCATCCCCAGTGCCAGAGCCGCATCGGTACCGGGCCGTGGCTGGATATGCCAGTCGGCAAATGCCGTGGTACGCGTGACGCGCGGGTCGATCGCGACAATCCGCGCGCCCCTGGCGCGTGCCTCGGTGATGAATGGCATGGCGTGCACGCCTGTGCTCACCAGGTTGGTGCCCCACAGGATGATGACATCCATGCCCGGCATGTCTTCGATGTTCGCATCGCCGACCCGCCCCGTGGTGAACATTTCGGCGGCGGCACCGGCGGCGGTGCAAATGGTGCGCTCGAGCCGGCAGGCACCCATGCGATTGAAGAACCGCTCTCCCATTCCCAGGAAGCCCAGCAGCCCCAACGTGCCCGAGTAGGAAAACGGCAACACTGCCTCCGCGCCGTCCTGTTCGATCACCTGTTTCAGCCGTGCGGCAACTTCATCCAGTGCTTCGTCCCAACTGATGCGCTGCCACTTCGCGCCCGGCCCTTTCGGACCGACGCGCCGCTGCGGGTACAACACTCGCCGCTCGTTATAGACGAGATCGAGATAGTTATTGACCTTGTTACACAGATAGCCCCGCGTGACCGGGTGTGTCGGATCTCCGCGCACTTCGATGGCTCTCCCCGAGCGGGTGTCAACCGTGACACGCATCGAGCATGCATCCGGGCAATCATGCGGGCATGAGACATGAACCGTCTTCAGATGTAACGCGTCGCGACTTTTCGGTGCTGGTTCCATGGTCTGTGACTTACCTCAGAAGGTCGGGCTTTGGCCAATCAGGCAATCGCGGTATTTTACTCCCACATACCGGCGCTGCAGACACCAGATCATGCTGGCGATCTGCAGTCCGCAAACACGGCCACGCCGGGCTAAGCTGGCAGCCCGGCTGACAGGACAACGCCAATGCACTGACCGTACACACATGCGCGGCGGCGTGAGAGCACGCAAGCCAAAGCAACGGCCCGGCAGAAACGCAGGAGAACACATGCAATCGGTAATCACACCCGTCTTCGTGACCATACAACGACTGCGAACGCTCGCCGATCGCGCCGGGGCGTTGTTTGCTCTGCTCGGCATCCGTTTGTTGCTCGCCCTGGAATATGGCGATGCCGGCATCAAGAAGTGGCAAGGAAGCAACTGGTTCGCCAACGTCCAGGCCGATTTCCCTTTTCCTTTCAGCGCAATACCCGTTGACGTCAATTGGCAGCTGGCGACCTGGACAGAACTGCTGGGTGCACTTGCGCTGGTATTAGGCCTCGCCACCCGCTTTTTCGGGATTTCGCTGTTCATCCTGACCGTCGTTGCCTGGATTAGCGTGCACAGTGGCCATGGCTACAACGTGTGTAACCAGGGGTTCAAGCTTCCGTTGTTGTATCTGGCGATGCTGACGCCACTGATATTGAACGGCCCGGGCGAACTCAGTCTCGACTACCTTCTGTTCAGGCGCAAAAGCGATGCGAGCTGAAACCGCGAACTGCAGGGACCCAAGTGCTAAATATGCCGCGGTTAGCGTGTGCCCGCGGCGATCCAGGTACGCCCCGGAATTGCGATACCCGACGAGCTGGCCGAAATCCGGTCCGCCTGCTGGGCTACCTCGCTGGCAAATGCCGCGCGCTCCTGGTTGGACAACTTCGCATACAGACTCGCGAGTGGGCCAGCCAGCTCGATGACCTGCTCGAAATAGTCGCTGCCCGAATCCGCCCCCGTCCACATAACGTCCAGCGCATCGACCGATATATCCCGAAAACCGGCTTCGGACATGACCGCGCGGATGCGTTCGGGATCAGCAAACGCAAATATTCCGGTTTGCCCTGGTGGCGGCAATTCCATGTACTTTTGCAGCACCGCAAGCGGCAATGACGCCCACGGATTGGCTTCGGGCCCGTCCCAGCATGCAGTGGCAAACCGAGCTCCGGGCTTCAGAGCCAGGAAAATGCCGGTCAGGCACTTCACCGGGTCGGGCATGAACATCAGCCCCCAGCGCATTGTCGCCGCATCGTAACTGTCCGCGGGCAATGCGAGTTGTTCACCATCGCCAATGCACAGCTCGATCTGATCAAGACCGAGAGCGTTTACTTTTTCAGTAGCGATTGCCAGCATCTCCGGCACGAAATCGATTGCCGTGACCTTGCCTTCAGCACCGACGCGCAGTGCCGCCGGAATGGCCGGCTCGCCTGTGCCACAGGCGACATCGAGTACGCGCTGTCCGGCGCTCACGCCTGCCGAATCCAGCAACGCCTCCGAGACATCGGCGAAAGCATCTTTCAGAAGCTGATCATGTTTGCGCCAGCCGGGCGTGACCGACTGCCACGATTCGAACTCTTTGGCCTTGATTTGCGTAGGGCTGGTCACGCAGCGGGATTCGTAAGGGCGAAGCCGCCGCCCGATAGGCCGTGGCGGCACGCTTGAGCATGCCGCACGGGTTGGGATGGATTCAGAAACGGTCTATTTGGCAACTCGTTACAGGCTGATCAGGAGAATCTCGAACTCACCGAGATCGAGCTTCCCATCGTGATTGATATCGGCATCGTCAAAGCCGTCCAGGAGTTGCGGATCTTCGGCGTAGACCTCTGGCCGGCTCAGATAGCCGTCCCGGTTGGTATCGGCCTTGACCCACATCGGCCGCGCTTCTTCACGCATGTAGAAACCGGCATTTGCGTTAGCGGAAAACCACAGTCCTGCCACCAACGTCACCAAAATTGGAAAAAGAAAACGCTTTTTGGACAGCATGTTGCCCATTCTTTACCACCTCCCGTCAATTACTCGCCTGTCAATGCAGGCTGTCCGAATTCACTTGCCTCGCGAGGCCTTAACGCACCGTCGCGAGAATGGCTGACCTGAATTTGCACAGGCACGTCCACGATCATGCCATCGGCGTAAACCGTCGCAGCGTCGGCAAACACGAGCTCCGGACTGAACAAACGGCCCATCTGCCGGTCAATCCGGCATGCCCACTCGTCAGCATGCCGACGATACGGCATCATCACCGATAGGCAATCGCCTTATTGCACTGCGACATTTTAACGCTGTTCCGGAATAAGCGCGAATCGTGACAAACGGGAGTACGAACGATGCAAATCAAGGGACTGCACCATCACGCGGTACGTTGCCGCGATTCCGAGGAAACGAGGCAATTTTACGAAGATTTTCTGGGGCTACCGTTCGACCATGCACTGGAAATCAGTGAAACCAAGAGCGGCCGCAAGACCAGAACACTGCACACCTTCTACCGCCTCGGCGATGGTTCCCATCTGGCCTTCTTCGAAGCACCCGACATGCCGTTCGAGTTCAAGCCACAGCACGACTTCGACCTGCATACCGCGCTCGAAGTGGACGAGGACACGCTGCATACGCTGTTCACCAAAGGCAAGGAAGCCGGCGTCGAAACACGCGGCGTGAGCGACCATGGCTTCATCCACTCAATCTATTTTCGTGATCCCAATGGCTATGTTGTGGAGCTGACTTGCAAACGCCCGGGTCACGACGAAGCCTTCAATGCCCGCACCAATGGGGCGCGCGATATTCTCGAACGCTGGCAGGCTGCAAAAAATAACCCCTGAACGATCGGATCGGCTGTTCTCTGCCCAGCGCCCTTCCTCGCCAAACAAGTGTTAGTTGTTGCAATGCGCGGCGATCATGCGCCCGGTTTTTTTGTATCAACCAAAGGCTTGACGTGCCCCGGAAACTGCAGGCGCTTGCGATCGTCCTCCATCCGCAACAGTGGTGCCACCTCGCGCATTGTCGTTGCACAGCGTACCGCCAGTTGCTGATAGGTCGACGTGCCTTCGGTCTTCCACTGCAATTCCTGTTCGCTGAGTTCACGAACGACTTTGGCCGGCACGCCGGCCGCCAGCACCCGCGGCGGCACTTTCATCCCCGCCTTGACGAACGCACTGGCAGCAATGATGGCAGACTCGCCAACGCTTGCGTTGTCCATCACCACCGCATTCATGCCAATCAGCGCATTGCTTGCGATCCGGCAACCATGCAGGACTGCGCCGTGCCCGACATGCCCGTTTGTTTCGACCACGGTATCGGTGCCGGGGAAACCATGCATCACGCAGGTATCCTGGATATTGGCACCGGCTTCGACCACCAGCCTCCCAAAATCGCCGCGCAAACTGCAAACCGGACCGATATAGCAACCAGCACCGATAATGACATCACCGATCAGCACAGCGGTTGGATGAACAAAGGCACTTTGATCCACTACCGGGCGGATACCGTCAATTTCGTAACATGGCATGGCGTTGCGTGAACCTCGTCAAGAGAAAAGTCCGGGAAAAAGTCGTGGCGAGAAAAGTCGTACAGACCGGAACACAGCAGCCGGCGCCTCAAGCGCAGCCAGCTAATGCTGCAACCCGTTTCGCGTCACCAACCGCGACTAGCGGCGAGCCGCTCTACGCGCATGCCTCTACACCATTGCAACAGTCCGGGCTACGCGCAGGTGGATTATAGTATCCGCCTCCAGTGGCCGCCTCCGGCAGGTGCGGTCTTACCATCAAGAAGCGATTCACAATGAACACCTCATTCGAACAGATACGCCTGCATGTCGACAACGGCATTGCAACCATCACCCTTGACCGGCCCGAACGCCTCAACAGCTTCACCACGCTGATGCACGAAGAACTGCGCCGGGCCATTGCAATCGTTCGCGACGACAACGCGATACGGGTACTGATTCTGACCGGTGCCGGGCGCGCCTTCTGTGCCGGACAAGACCTTGGCGAACGCAAACTGGTGAAAGGTGGCGACAGTCCCGATCTCGGAAAATCTCTCGAAGACAACTATCACCCGCTTGTTCTGTCACTGCGCTCACTGGAAAAACCCGTCATTGGCGCCATTAACGGCGTGGCCGCGGGGGCGGGTGCCAGCCTGGCGCTGGCCTGCGACCTCGTTATCGCGGCGCGCTCGGCCAGTTTCATTCAGGCATTTTGCCGACTCGGGCTGGTCCCCGACGCCGGTGGGACATATTTCCTCACGCGCAGCCTCGGCGCACCGCGGGCAATGGGGCTGGCCCTGCTCGGCGACCGGCTCGATGCGCAGCAAGCCGAACAATGGGGGCTGATCTGGCGCTGTGTTGACGATACGCTGTTGATGCCACAGGTGCACGAGTTGGCCACCACACTGGCAAACGGCCCCACGCGCGGTTACGCCCGTACCAAGCAGGCGATCCACGCTGCTGAACACCAGGTTCTCGAGCAACAGCTTGCAACGGAATCGCAATTCCAGCGCGAACTGGGCCGAACCGATGACTATCTTGAAGGAGTGAGCGCATTCAGGGAAAAGCGAAAAGCGCACTTCACCGGGAAATAGATCACAGGGTGATCAAATAACATGGCGACAAGTCACGAGGCAATCCGATTGATGGCAATACATGGCAATACGACAGGTAACGGCGAATACTTCGATGGATGATGAGGCAGCCCGGGCACAGTCGCTTGCCGACGAGGTGAGCAAGGCTCTCTATGCCAACGACGCCGCGATCCGTGCACTTGGCATCACTGTCGACTCGATCGGTCCTGGCCGGGCCCGACTGGTGATGCAGGTGCGCGCCGACATGATCAACGGCGCTGGCATCGCTCACGGCGGCATCATCACCACACTGGCCGATGCCGCCTTTGCTTTCGCCTGTAACAGTTACAACAAGGTCACACTGGCGAGTGGAATCACAGTCGATTTCCTCACGCCGGCAAAGCCCGACGACATACTTACGGCAACGGCGACAGAGGTTTCCCGCAGCGGGCGCAGCGGGATCTACGACGTCGTTGTGGCAAACCAGCACGGACAACCGGTTGCAGTGCTGCGCGGCCGCTGCCGGCAAATGCGCGAGCGATGTATCGTTGGCTAGGGCCCTCCCTTGCACGTTGTTCCCTGCTGCCTCAGACTGCGCCCTTCCATTAAATTCATGAACCGGTAAATAGATAACTTCCTATGTCCTTCCGTCTTCTGATCATTTTGTTGGCTCTCGTCTCATTTGCTTCCAGTGCGAATGCGAAGCTCACTCGCCTGGAAATCGAAAAACGGGAAACCGTCGCTGATGGCCAGTCCTTCGGTAGCGCTGGCGCTTATGAAAAGCTGACGGGTCGCGCCTGGTTCGAAGTCGACCCTGCGCACAAGCGCAACAAGACGATCACCGACCTCAAACTCGCGCCGGTTAACGAAAACGGCAAGGTCGAGTTCTCTGCGGATATCGTCATTCTCAAACCGGTCGATTTGCAAAACGCAAGCCGCACACTTTTCCTTGAAGTCAACAACCGCGGAAACAAACTGCTCTTCTCCAAGCTGCACGACGCACCTGCAAGTGCAAATCGCAACAATCCGATGGCACCGGAGGATTTCGGTAACGGTTTTCTGATGCGCCGCGGCCATGTACTTGCCTGGGTTGGCTGGGAAGGAGACGTCGAACCGGGTGACAATCGACTGACGGTTGACTTCCCCGTGCCGATCGAGGAAGGCGCGCCCCTTGCCGGCTTCATCATCACCGAATTTTCCGACCGCCATTTCGGTGGCACCAATCCCACCACCTTGCCGCTTTCGGGCAGCGAGCGAATCAGGTCCTACGCGGCAGTATCCACGGACAAGGCGCAGGCGAAAGCGCAACTCTACATGCTTGCCAGCGACTCACCGACGCCCAGCGGCCCGTATATTCCGCGCGGTGCGCCGGTTCCCGATGAGGACTGGGCATTTGCCAACTGCCCTGATGGCTGGCCCGGCACGCCATCGGCAAGCCATATCTGCCTGAAAAACGGCTTTCTCAATAACCGCAACTATCACCTGCTCTACCTGGCGTCGAATCCGACCGTGATGGCGCTTGGCTTTGCCACCACGCGCGATTTCATTTCGTTCCTGCGCAACGAAAAAGAGGATGAAGCGGGAAATCCGAATCCCGTGGCAGGGCTCAGCCACACCTTGTGTGAAGGCTTTTCCTCCAGTGCGATGTATTTGCGCGATTTTGCCTATCAGGGATTCAACGTCGACGAAAACAATCACCGCGTCTGTGACGGCATGCATATCCACGGGGCCGGTGTAAACAAGCTTTATCTCAACTACCGTTTCGCCCAGCCCGACGTCTACTCGGTCCAGCATCGTGGACGCTTCGTTCCTGATACCAACTTCCCGCGCCAGTACTCGGTGCGCGTGAATCCCTTCCTGCGTTTTCCGGACGGCATACTCAAGCGGCCGGTATTCGACCCGAAGATCATTCACACCGATACCTCCACCGACTACTGGCAGTTTCGCGCATCCCTTACCGGCGCCAGTGAGGGTGGCACGATGGACTTCAACGAATCACCCAAAGTCCGGCGTTATCTGTTGTCGAGCTTGCAGCATGGCGGCTACAAGGGCGAGGCACCGCATCACGGCACCGCCGACCGCCAGTGCGTGTACCCGTCGAACCCGGTTCATTCCGGACCGATTCTGCGCGCGCTGGTGGTTGCGCTGGAACAATGGGTTACCGATGGCGTCGAACCGCCGGATACACAGGTACCGAAAATTGCAGACCATACGCTGGTCAGCGCGGACACCTTGTTACTCCCAAAGATCCCGGGCCTGGAATACAACGCGCTATACAACGGTTCGGGTGATCGCGATTTTGGTCCGCGGGTACGATTCAATCGTGGCGTCGTCGATCTGCTCTTGCCCGAGGTATTGGCCGAACACAGGGTACTGGTACCGCAGGTAGACTCCGCCGGAAATGAACTGGCTGGCATTCGCCATCCGTTTGTCGAAGCGCCAACGGCGACTTTGCTGGGCTGGAATACCCGGACCCCGGAATTTGGCGGACCGGATCTGTGCGACATGCTCGGCTCGATGATTCCGCTGCCGGCGACCAAGGCCCAGGCCGATGCCGGCAACGACGCCCGCCCTTCTCTCGAAGAGCTTTATGGTGATCACGCCGGTTACGTTACCCGCGTGAGTGAAGCCGCGACAAAATTGCAGGAACGACGGCTGCTGCTGCCCGAGGACGTTGAGCGAATTATCGAAGAAGCACAGGCGTCCGACGTTCTGAAATAGCACCGGGGCCGCCGAACCGCCCCTAATACGTCCGTCAGCAAACACTCGATATGGCTCGCTTGATGCTTTGATTCCCATCGATACCGCGGCGCGGCGCCCACCTCGATGCCTCGCCGCTGCATCCGCAACACACTCAGCAGATCAGCGGTTTGCAATAGGACATCGGTTCGCAGTAGGAATCGGGTCGCAATGGGACATGGAGTTGCAATGGACACGGCGTGGCTTTTCTGGGGACTGATTTTTGGTTCCTTCGGGT
>JASFUE010000062.1:0-13165 GCA_050050435.1 Burkholderiales bacterium
CGAACTGCTGTACAAGTCCGAGCCGTACGTGCCACATCGCAATATCTTCCGTCCGCCCACCGAAGAAGGCGTGACCATCGCGCCGGGTGCTGCCGGTGGAACCTCGTGGTCACCCGTTTCCTATGATCCGGCCACCGGCCTGGTCTACGTCACCGGTATTCACATGCCGACGACGTTCACCATTCACGAGCGCCCGGCCACGGAGAACCGGCCGGCGCTGCGCTATTCGGTACTGGAAGTGGCGGATGAACCGCGCTGGGGTGTGCTCAGCGCAATCGATACGCGCGCGAACGGGCGAATTTTCTGGCAAACAGAAACAAAAGACATTCTGGTCGGCGGCGTCCTGGCAACTTCCGGCGGACTGGTGTTCACGGGGGAGGGAACCGGAGAGTTTTCCGCGTTCGACGCGGCGACAGGCGCGCATCTCTGGTCGTTTATGTGCGGTGCCGGTGTAAATGCGCCGCCAATCACCTTTGAAATTGACGGTAAGCAATACGTCACCGTGGCGGCAGGCGGTCACAACCTGTTCGGTTTTCCACGTGGCGATGCGGTGATTACCTTTGCGTTGCCCGACTAGCGGCGAGCGGCACACCGTAGTGCTTGCGGGCCGGCGTTCGCAGTACAGGTGTCGCAAGCAGACGAGTCCGAATTGAGGAGATCACATGTGTTATTTATGCGCGATGGCGCGCCATGCGCCGCTCGGGGCAATCAATACAAGAACGGCCCGCTTCATGGATGCGCGCTCGCCGGCGCATTCGAACGATGCGTCAGCCGGTGCCGGCGAGTCCGTAATCATCGGTTCCGGGCAGTACCGCTATCGCGTACTGGACCAGTGGGCTGAATTGCCGCCGGGAATGTCCCTTTATGAAGGGACTTCCGTCTGTGTCGACAGCAAGGACAATGTGTATGTGTTCAACCGCGGCGCGCATCCGGTGATCGTGTTCGATCGCGACGGCAAGTTCCAGCGCTCGTGGGGTGAGGACATCGGCTTTACCCGGCCTCACGGTGCGTCGATCGGCCCCGACGATGCGCTCTATCTCACCGATGATCAGGGCCACGCGGTGCGCAAGTGCACGAACGACGGGAAAGTGCTGATGACCATCGGCATGCCGAACAAGCCGGCGCCACGTTTCAGTGGCGAGCCATTCAACCTCTGCACCCACACCGCCTTGTCACCGAAAGGTGAAATCTACGTCTCCGATGGCTACCAGAACGCGCGCGTACACAAGTATTCTCCTGACGGGAAACTGCTGCGCTCATGGGGCGAACCGGGAACCGCTCCGGGACAGTTCAGCCTTGTGCACAACATTGCCTGTGACGACGATGGCTGGGTTTACGTCGCCGATCGCGAGAATCACCGCGTACAGGTATTTGACAGTAACGGCAACTACGAGACCCAGTGGAACAACCTCGGACGGCCCTGCGGGTTGTTCGTCACCCGGGGCACAAAACCGCTCGGCATCATCGGCGAGCTGGCGCCGGACAACGTCGCCAGTTTTTCGCGTGACGTACCCAATCTCGGTCCGCGCGTGACCATTGTCGATGCCGCCAAGGGCGATGTCCTCGCTTATGTCGGCACCAGGCCGTTGGGAGAGGAGCCGGGTCAGTTCATTGCTCCGCACGGTATTGCCATGGATTCACAGGGTGATATCTATGTGGCGGAAGTCTCAACCACATTCTGGAGCACGACTTTCGGCAGCAAACCCGATCACGAGTTGCGTTCGCTGCAAAAACTGGTTCGGGTCAGTTAGCGCTCGCGTCAGTTAGAACGGCGCGCGCAGCCGGGTTACGCCAGGCGGCTCGACCGGGACAGCGACTGTGCCATTTTTTCAGCTGTTTTCAGCGGCTGGGATTGGTGGGTACTACATCCAGCGGCGTACTTTTTCGGTGACCCGGTCTTCCAGGAAGAGCTGGATCAGGTCGCTGCCTTTCTTGTCGATTTCGATGATCCTGGCGCCCACACCACCGTTGGTGACGTGCATCACCTTGATTTTGCACTCAAGAGTCTGCTCAGGATAAAGCTCGCAGCAGAAATCGAAAACCTGCCCGACCTCGAGATCCCGCGTGGATACGATCAGCAAGCCGTCATCGCTCATATCCTGAACGATGCACGGGAAGTGCTTTTCACCGGCATCCAATGCGGCCCGTTGGGTGACTGCAACTCGCAGTGATGCGCGCAATTCTTTCTGATTCATTGGCAATTCCGCTTGTACTTGCCGGAAATCGCAAGCAAGGTGCTGGCCAGATCGCCCTCCACAGAGACCAATTTGACGAATGTGGGCAATGATCGCGCTGCGCGAGGGGTATTGTGCGCAAGCTCGTGACACCGGCAGGCTTGTGATGAGCAAGAATCGCGGCAAATGCAATCGCCGTCTTGACGGATCATGACTGACGCTGTGCGTTCAACACCGTAGACGTTGTGCGCAAGAATGATCGTACTCAAGAAATACCGACATTTCTGATGGTTATCGGCCGGCCGAAATGATTACGCGCTTGCCCGGTAGCCGATTGGCTATGATCGGTAAATTCGATTGCAGGCTGATTACAAGGTTTCCCGATCAGCGCGGTTCCGCGCACGGGCACAAACGGGGATCACGTGCGGTACTGGATGGGACGCCGCACGGTGGATGCGCGACCCGGCTTCCACTGCCTGAACAGTATTTTCAGCGTGAAAGCGGTCATTTCGGACGATATGCGCAAGTTCGGAGACGGTCTCTGGCTGGCCGATGCCAGTCACAGGGTCGACCGTCAGGCAAATGCCCGGGCAGGGTATGGCCCCCGATTCCGTCGAACCGGCGCATTTGCAGTTCAGTCAGGTTGAGTGGGGCGAGCAAATCACCCGCTTGAAACGCGATCTTGCGGCTATGGCCCCGGTTTCGCGGGCGACGGCATTTCCATTTCAATTTGAGCCGCCGACATTCGCCCGGTCGCCTCAATCAGCCCCATCAATCTGAAACAGGTTGGCATTTCCACCGGCGGCAGCCGTGTTAACGCTGATAGACCGTTCAGTGCTGAAACGTTGCAGATAATTGGGCCCACCCGCTTTGGGGCCCGTTCCGGAAAGCCCTTCTCCACCGAACGGCTGCACACCGACAGTCGCACCAACCATATTGCGGTTGACATAGATGTTGCCGACACGAACGCGATCCTGAATGTAGCGCGCCGTTGTGTCGATGCGGCTGTGGATTCCCAGAGTCAATCCGTACCCGGTATTATTGATGGCTTCTATGACGTCATCGAGCGAATCAGCGGCGTAGCGGATCACGTGTAATACCGGACCGAAAACTTCCCGGCCCAGACGTGCGAGGCTGTCAATTTGGTAGGCACGCGGTGCGAAGAATGTGCCGTGTCTTGTCCCGGTCGCAAGCCGCGTTTGATAAATTGGGATCCCTCCATTTTGCATTCGTGCCGAGTGTGTTTCGAGCATCTGCCTTGCTTGCTCGTCAATTACCGGACCGATATCGGTTGAAAGCAGTCTCGGATCGCCGACGGTGAGTTCCGCCATCGCCCCTTTGAGTAACCCGATTATCCGCTCGGCGACGTCTTCCTGCAGGAACAGCACACGCAGCGCCGAACAGCGTTGCCCGGCACTGCCGAATGCAGAGGTCAGCACATCTTTTACGACCTGCTCGGCCAGGGCGGAGCTGTCAACGATCATTGCGTTCTGACCGCCTGTCTCCGCAATCAGGGGAATGATGGGCCCCGCTCGGGAGGCGAGTGATTTGTTAATGGATCTCGCTGTTTCAGTAGAACCGGTGAATGCGACACCGGCGATTCGCTCGTCGGAAACAAGTCGGGCACCGACTGTATCTCCCCTACCGGGCAGAAACTGAAGCACCTCATGCGGGATGCCCGCGTCATGCAGAAAATGCACTGTACGGGCGGCCACCAGCGGAGTTCGTTCCGCCGGTTTCGCGATGACCGTATTACCAGTAACCATGGCAGCAGCGATTTGTCCGGTGAAGATGGCTAATGGAAAATTCCATGGACTGATACACACGAACGCACCGCGTCCGTGCAAGCCAAGTTTGTTGCTCTCGCCGGTCGGTCCGCGCAAACAACGTTCCGCTAAAGTGCGACGTGCGGTCGCCGCATAGTAACGACAGAAATCTGTTGCCTCGCGAACTTCGTTCAATGAATCGCGAACGGTTTTCCCGCCTTCGCGTATACACAGCACCATGAGCTCGGCGCGGTTTTGCTCGAGCATGTCGGCAGCGCGTTCGAGGTGGCGGGCACGCGTTTCAATATCGGTTCTGCTCCATGTCCCGGATGCTGCAGCCGCGGCATTCAATGCTGCTTCGATCGCAGCATCGCCGGCTTCTTCGACGTGGCCGACAACACAGCGTCGATCGCTCGGTGATTTGATTTCTTCGGATTGTCCACGAAGACGCTCTCCGTCAACGACAGGCTGAGCCGTCGGCGATGCGTTCAGGTGCGACTCCATGTCTCTGGCCAATGTCGTCAGAGCCATGCTGTCAGCCCAGTCGATGCCATGCGAGTTGCGCCGCTCGTCACCGAATAGATGGCTCGACAACGGAATCCGCGGATGCGCTAGCGGTTTTGTTGCGCGAACAGTCTGGACCGGATCGGCGATGATGCTTTCAACTGATAAGGTTTCGTCATTGAGACGATTGACAAAGGAAGTATTTGCACCGTTTTCAAGCAGACGTCTGACCAGATATGGCAGCAAGTCTTCGTGCGATCCGACCGGAGCATAGACGCGACACGCGACTGTTTCCGGGTCAACAATTTCGGCGTAAAGTGCTTCGCCCATGCCATGCAGTCTCTGAAATTCGAAGTTGCGGTCGTCTCTTGCCATTTCCATCAGGAATGCGACGGTATGAGCGTTGTGGGTGGCAAACTGTGGAAACAACACATCGCGCGCCGACCATATGCGTTTTGCACAGGCCAGATAGGACACATCCGTGGACGGTTTTCGGGTAAATACCGCATAGCCGTCAAGGCCTTCCTGCTGGGCGAGTTTGATTTCTGAGTCCCAGTAGGCGCCCTTGACCAACCGCAAGGGGATCCGTCTTTGATGCTTGCGAGCAATATTAATAAGCCAATCGACGACATGAATGGCGCGTTTCTGATAGGCCTGCAGCGCCAGACCGAACCCGTTCCAACCCGATGGCAGCTTGTTATAGACATTTTCAAATACGTCAAGCGTCAGCTCAAGACGGTTGGCTTCCTCCATGTCGAGAGTGATGCCAATGCCTGCATCACGCGCGCGTTCGGCGAGAGCCTGCACGCGAGGCGTGAGTTCTTTCAGAACGCAGTCACGCTTCGCGAACTCGAAACGCGGATGCAGAGCAGAGAGCTTGATCGAGATGCCGGGTGCGGAGAAGATTTCATCGCTATTGCCGGCTTGTTTAGCCAACGCGTCGATTGCATGTGCATAAGAGTCGTAGTAGCGTTCTGCGTCCTTGGCGCATAGTGCAGCTTCACCAAGCATGTCGAATGAGTACCGGTACGGCTGGTTCTCCGGCATCTGGCTGCGTTTTAGTGCTTCACCAATGGTTCGCCCCATTACGAACTCGTGTCCCATGATGCGCATTGCGTGATTAAGCGCAACGCGGATTACTGGCTCGCCAAGGCGGGCCGTGAGTTTCCGGAGCAAATCGGTAATGCCTTCGGCGCCCGGTTTCTCGAGCGCGACGATACGGCCGGTGAGCATCAAACCCCACGTAGAGGCATTCACGAACAACGACTGGCTGTGCCCCAGATGCGCATCCCACTGGCCTCGCGCGAGTTTGTCCTGAATGAGTTTGTCGGCGGTGTCGGCGTCAGGAATACGCAACAAAGCCTCTGCCAGGCACATCAGCATTACGCCTTCTGTGGAAGAGAGGTCGTATTCGTTCAAAAAGGCATCAATGCCGTCGCGGCTCTTCGCGCGCTTGCGTGCAGCGGTTACCAGTCCGCGCGCACGTTGGGCAATGCGCTTATTGGCATCGGGGCTTACCGCCGCGACAGGCAGCAATGCTTCTATTGCTGCTGCCTCATCGGAAAGGTATGCATCGCAAATTGCAGCGCGTAGTGCATCGGGTTGAGGTGGCTCGTTTGCAAAAATCATGGCGCCTCCAGCTCACTAACAGACTACCGTCGGTATGAGTACCTGATGTTGCAACCGTTCTTCAAGGATCCGTGAGCGCACTTAAAAAATCAACTGGCACGCACGTGTGTACACAGGCATTACGGTGCCTTGCAGCACCAAAAGTTGACGTTGCATTTAACGTAATGCCACACCCCTGCAACATGAAGCGTATCCAGGCTGCCGAAAACAAATAAAGGCGGCGGAAGGCACTTTGGCTGCGTCGGAGCAGTTGTTCTATGCAATGTGTTGTCTTGCGTGGGCGCTTCGAAAAGCGCGGCGCGTGATGGACAAATTGTCGGATGGCGCGCGCGCCGCTAGCGAAACAGTAGCGGTCTACAAAAATAATGGCCGTGTGGGTCGTCGCTGGCGCATCCACAGTAAAATGCCCGTAAAGGGCATTACACCCACCGCTTGACCCCGTCGGTGAAGTGTTCCTGCAGGAACAACTGGATCAGCTTCGCGCCCTGTTCATCGATCTCGACGATTTTTGCCCCCACGCCATCGTCGTTCATGTGTACCACCTCGACCATGCATTCGAGCGTTTTCTCGGGGAACAGCTCGCACCTGAATTGCAGTGTCTGCCCGGCGATCAGCGGGCGGGTGCACATGAACAGCATGCCGCTGTCACTCATGTCCTGCACCACGCACGGGAATTTTTCGGCGCCCGCGGACAAGGCGCCCCTGCGAGTGACCGCAATCCTGAGTTCAGCCCGTAACTCTTTGTTTTTCATGTCTGTTTTTGAGTTGATGTCATATTTGGAGAAGGTAAGCCCACATCCGCAAGATTATCATCTTGCGTCAGCATAATGTGGATTCCGGCCGCGGCGACGGATCCATTGCCGATCGAGGGAACCCGGACGGCATCAAGGCGTCAGAGTACAGGTTTGCGCTCACGGGGCATGCCTGGAGGCGATGTCATGACCATGGGGTGCAAGACATATTCGAGAAATCAGAACATATCCTGAAAACGAAAAACTCTCGAAACCAAGTGAAGGAGCAGATGCGCAAGGCGCCGTCTGGATTGCTCATGATTGCGCGAAGTCCGGACGGTTCTGCTTGCGAACCATTTCTGAGGACTAGTTGATGTGGAGAAAGCGATGACAAATCTGAACGTGAATGGAAAACGGGTCTCCGTGGAGGTCGAAGACGATATGCCGTTGTTGTGGGTACTTCGTGACGAACTGGGCCTCACGGGCACCAAATACAGCTGTGGGGTGGCCGCTTGCGGAGCCTGTACCGTGCTCGTCGACGGCCAGCCGATGCGTTCCTGTGTCATACCTGCGTCAGCGTTGGCTGGCAAGCAAATCACCACCATTGAAGCCTTGTCCGCTGACGGCCAGTCCCATCCAGTGCAGAAGGCCTGGGTGCAGCTGCAGGTTCCGCAGTGCGGTTTCTGCCAGAGCGGCATGATCATGGCCGCTGCTGCGTTGCTGGAGCAGAACAAACAGCCGAGCGATGAGGATATCAACGCCGCAATGACCAATATTTGCCGCTGCGGGACCTACGCGCGAGTGCGCGAAGCGGTCCACCTTGCAGCGCGTTCGGCCTGAACGGGAGGGGAAAATGAGCCAGAATGCAGTGAAAACGAATTTAATCGGGAACGAGCTCGAAAACAGTGGCCGGCGTGACTTTCTCGTCAAATCCGCGGCTACCACCGGCGCGCTTGCGATCGGGTTTCAGTTGCCGGGCATGGCGCGCGCGGCCACCGGCCCGGATCGCGAGGTCACGCACTGGATCGTCATCCAGTCCGACGACACGGTCGTCATTCGTATTGCGCGCTCCGAGCTGGGGCAGGGCACGTTCACCGGTCTCGCCCAGCTGGTAGCGGAGGAGCTCCAATGCGACTGGAGTAAAGTACAACCGGAGTACGCCGACGTGAACATGCACATCAGGCGCAACCGCATCTTCAACAGCATGTCCACCGGTGGAAGCCGCGGCATCCGCGATTCGCAGGAGTACGTTCGCCAGGCCGGAGCGGCCGCGCGCCACATGCTGATTCAGGCCGCAGCGCGTGATTGGGGCGTGCCTGCAAGCGAATGCCAGGCGCAGAACAGCATCATCACTCACCCGTCGGGCAAGCGTACGACTTACGGAAAGGTTGCGGCGGCCGCCGCAAACCTCGATATCCCTACTGATGTCACCCTGAAAACGCCTTCGGAGTGGACGTTGGCGGGCACTTCGCCGGCGCGATTCGATGTTCCAGCCAAAACCAATGGCAGCCAGGTGTACGCTGCCGACGTGCGTTTGCCGGGAATGCTGCATGCCTCGGTCATGCGCAGTCCGGTCTTCGGCGGCACGCTCAAGAGCTATGACGAAGCGAAAATCAAGAGCATGCGCGGTGTCAAAAGCGTCGTTGCAGACGAGGACTGGGTGGCAGTCGTCGCCGACAACTGGTGGCGCGCCAACAAGGCGCTGAATGCCATGCCTATCGAGTGGGACAATGGCGAGCACGGCGATGTGTCGAGCGAATCGATCATGAACTTCCTGCGCTCGGGAATCGAGGCATCAGATGTCCCGGTGGCGCGCTCGGACGGCGACGTTGACGCAGCTTTTGCGGACGCAGCAAAAGTGATCGAAGCGGAATATCATTCCGGTTACCTCAACCACGCCACCATGGAACCGCAAACTGCGACGGCCTGGTACACGGAGGATCGACTCGAAGTCTGGTGCGGAACGCAGAACGGTGAGGCCACGATTGCCGCTGCCTCTGAAACGGCCGGCATTCCGTTGGAGAACGTCATCGTTCACAAGATGCATGCCGGCGGAGGTTTTGGCAGGCGTGGCGGGCATCAGGACTACACCAAGCAGGCGGTAAAGATCGCCATGGCGATGCCGGGCACGCCGGTGCGCCTGCAGTGGTCGCGCGAGGAAGACATGCGCCAGGGCAAATACCGTCCGGTGTCACTGGTGAAGCTGCGCGGCGCACTCGACAACAACGGCAACTGGACCGCCTGGCAGGTACGACAAGCTGATCAGTCGATCATCATCACTGTGCGTCCCAACATGATCAAGGACGGGGTCGATCCGATCAATACACGCAGCTTCCGTGACAATCCGTATACGGTGCCAAACTTCCTGAACGAGTACGCGATGCGTAATCCGCACGTGCCCCCTGGATTCTGGCGCGCGGTAGCGCATACGAATAATCCGTTCTATCGGGAGTGTTTCATTGACGAACTCGCACACGCGGCCGGCAAGGATCCTTACCAGTTCCGCAGACCATTCCTGCAGGGCACCAGGGACCTGGCGGTACTCGACGCTGTGGCGGATGCCATCGGCTGGGGCAAGCCGGCAGCCGAGGGGGTGCATCGCGGGATTGCGGTAGTCGATTCCTACGCGAGTTTCACGGCGGCGGCAGTCGAACTCTCGGTCGAAAACGGCACCGAGATCGACGTCAAGCGCGTGGTCGTTGCGATTGACTGCGGTCACGTGGTGCATCCGGACGCGGTCAAGGGACAAATAGAAGGCGGCGTTATCTGGGGCCTGTCCTCGATCATGCACGAGGAGATCACCATTGAGAATGGCCGGGTCGTGCAAGGCAACTTCACGGATTATCCGGTTCTGAAGCTTGCGCACACGCCGCAGATCGACGCCATCATCATGCCCAGTGGCGGATTCTGGGGTGGAGTGGGTGAGCCACCGATCGGCGGGGTGATTCCGGCAATTGCCAATGCGCTGTTTGAGGCGACCGGAAAACGTATTCGCTCAATGCCGTTGAAGAGTCATGGGTTCAGCTATAAGGCATAGAACGGCGGCGGCAGCGCCATTGTCGGAAATGCGGCGGCAAGCGCTCAAGACGCTTGCCGCCGGTGCCTGCCTGTTGGCGGTGCGTCCTGCCCTGGCGACCCGGGAAGAGCTCGAAACGGCGCTGCGGGAGACATTCGGCGAACGCACGATTGTTAAGGACCGCGTCAAGCTGGAACTGCCAGTGCTGGCCGAGAGCGGTAATGTGGTGCCAGTCAGCGTCAGCGTAGACTCACCCATGACGCAAGACGATCATGTGTCGGAAATCCATTTGTTTGCCGAGAAAAACCATCTGCCGCGCGTTCTTTCCGTCAAACTCGGACCCTGGAACGGCAAGGCGGAGTTCAGTTCGCGCATCCGGCTTGCAGAATCTCAGCAAGTGCTGGCTGTTGCGGCAATGAATGATGGCTCACTTTTTTCGGCAGTTGCAGACGTTGTCGTCACTTTCTCGAGCTGCGGATGAAAAGCCGATTTGGAAAAGCCCGATTTCGTGTCCCGAAGACCGCGAAACGGGGAGAAATTATCGAGATCCGCACCATGGTCGGACACCCGATGGAATCGGGGTTTCGCTACAACAATACGGGACAGCAGATTCCGCGGCACATTGCCACGGAGTTTGTTTGTCAATACAACGGGCGTGAAGTATTTCGTGCCACTCTGCATCCGGCAGTCTCCACCAATCCCTATTTTCTCTTTCACCTGGTTACCGATGAATCAGGTGAGATCGTTTTCTCCTGGGCTGACGATCGGGGAGGAACGGTCACCGAAACGGTGACGTTAACCGTCGACTGAAACGGACTGGCTGCATGAGCACGATGGCGCGGGGGGAGAAACGTTTCCGTGCGCAGCCTGCCGGATCGCGGTTTACGGTGTGCGCGTCAATCTGGACTTGGTGGCCATGCGGAACTGTCGATGGTCTCCTGATAAGCATGCCATGTGGCGTGACCAATCAGCGGCAACGTGACCGCAAAGCCGATGAAGGCCGTAACGAAGCCCACGGCGACAGCGGCAACAATAAGAAGCACCCAGACGACCATCGCCGCCTTGTTGCGCAGTACCGCGTTGAAGCTGGTCACGACCGCCGTCACCATGTCGGTCTTGCGGTCCACGATCATCGGCAATGAGAATGCACTGATACAAAACACGAACGCTGCAAAGAAGGAACCGACGACCGTGCCGATTGCCAGGAACGGCGCCATGTCAGCGAGGCTGGGACTGCCCTCGGCTGGAAAAAAAACGTGAATCATCGAAGCTGCTCTGGCCCAGATCAGAAAGATAATCAGCAGGATGACAGCGAATATCATTTGATCGCCGAGGTGGCGAAGACTACGGCGAAGTGAATCGATCAGGGCAGGCTTGGTACCCCGCTGAAGCTGCACGCTCGTTTCGTAGAACGCCATCGCGAGAATCGGGCCGACGAATATGAATCCGGACAGTAGTGCGATCAGCACTGCCAGATTTCCAAACGTGATCGCCAGCAGCGCGATCGCGTAGCTAAAAACGACCAGGACAGCGCCGTAACCCAGGCTCGGTCCCGGCGCGCGGCGCAGATCCTGCCAGCCGAGCCTGATCCATTCGATTGGTGCGCCGCATCCCAGCTTCCGGCACGGTGCAGCAAAAGGCAATTCCGCGGTCGAATTTTCCTGATCTTCTTGTGTCATCGATCCAGCCTTTCATCTGCCCCTACGATATGGATTCACAAGCGAGGTTTCGTGTTTGCCAATAGCATACCGCCATCGGGCGCGGCGGTGTTTGGCGTCTTTGGCTGGTGATAATGCCATACGTATGTGACGCCATTGAGTTCGCGATGAACGGGCCGATGAATATGATATTTCTGGGAAAATGTACCTGTCTCGGATCGGTATTTGCTTTTCCTAACGGTGGCGCTAAGGTATCGGAAGTTCAAATGGAGGTGGTGATGAGCACGATATTCAGGTGTGCGGTTTTGTCCGCGTTGCTGATGCTGACCTGTGCGGGAATTGCGCAGGCGCAGACAGTCAAGAAATACGTCACACCCGATGGCAAGACGATCTACTCCGACGAGCCTGTTCCGGGTGCGCGCGAGGTTGGCGTCATTGCGCCGCCTCCAGAAGTTTCCGAGGAGGATCGCCAGGCCGCCGAGGAGGCCGCGCAGCGCGATGCGGAAAGAGCGAATGAGGCGGGGCAGAGTGCGGACGAAGGTCTATCGCGGCGCGAACAGATTCGCGAAGCCGAACAACAACTCGAAGCGGCCAAACGTACCCTCGAGCAGGGTAAGGAACCGCTGCCGGGTGAGAGGAAAGGCACTGCAGGTGGTGGTAGCCGGTTGACCGAGGCCTATTTCGAGCGCCAGAAAGCCAACGAAATTGCTGTGCAGAAGGCGGAGCAAAAGCTCCAGTCGGCTCGCTCGAGGCGATAAGCCGGTTCGCGGTGTAAGCAAGCTGGCGAAACACCGGAATTTGTTGAGCAAGGCTTACAGGCCCAGCAGCCAGGCGATGATCTGCTTGGCGATAAAACCCATCATCCCGAACGCAAGCACGAAAAACAACACGAAGGTTCCCAGCCTCCCGGCTTTGGATTGTTTGGCCAGGTCCCAAATGATGAACAGCATGAACAGCATGAAGCCGCCAAGCCCGAACGTCAGTCCGAATTCGGCGATCTGCTCTTCTGTCAGGCCAAACACGCGCAGCGCAACCTGAGTCAGTTACGAACCGGCAGCCCGGACGCATCCACCACGTCACGGTAGGCATGCCAGGTCGCATGTCCGATAACTGGAATCACGACGACAAACCCCAGCATCAGCGTCAGCAATGCAACGCCGGTTGCCAGCATGATGATGCTCGCCCATAGCACCATCGTGATCGGGTTGGCTCCGACGGCACGGATACTGGTGATCGTTGCGGTCACCATATCGACGTCGCGGTCCAGCAGCATCGGCGCTGATACCACGGTGGCCGCAAAAACCAGGGCGGCACCAAAGCCGCCGAGCGTGATCCACACCGGAAACAGCAAGGAGCCTTCTGACAGGACGATATGGCGAAGGACGTCTTGCATGCCGGTGATCGGCGCCTTAACGAACAAGCCAAACAGCACCGCCGACACCAGCACCCAGGCAGTACCTGCCAGCACCAGCATCAAACCCAGCCACACCAAAGGACGTGTACCGCGACGCCATGATTCGATGACCTCATGCATGCCAGGGCTGTGGCCCTGTTCCAGGCCGCGGCTCAATCCGTAAAGTCCGGTCGCGAGAATTGGTCCCACCAGAAGAAATCCCGAAAAGGCTCCGGGCAGCAGGTACCAGTAGCGCAGCGTGATCGCCAGAATGATCCAGCCACCGACTGTTAC
>JASFUE010000063.1:0-13139 GCA_050050435.1 Burkholderiales bacterium
CAACCGTTGCCGGGCGGCCGTAAGGCAAACCGCCCACAAACTCGCGCCAGCGACCGGCATCACCGAATTCCTTTTCAGCCTTGGTTTTCATTAATGTAACCAGTCGCTGCGTTTCGACCGCACCCGGGCTGATCGCGACCACCCGGATACCATCCTTGAAACTGTTGCTGCCCAATGCGCGACTGAATGCATTCAATGACGCGTTGCCGGAAGAACCGGCAATGTAATTGGTATCGAGCCGGTCGGCGGCCAGACCGGTGACATTGACAATGACACCGGAACCGCGTTCCTGCATTGCAGCATAAAATGCCCGGCACAGATTGATGTAGCCGAACACTTTCAGATCCCACGCTTCGCGCCAACGTGCCTCGTCGATTGCCTGCAGGTCCCCTCCGGGAATCGCACCCGCGTTATTGACCAGGATATCCGCATCACCCGCCGCCTCGAGCAACGTTTTAATGTTCTTGCTCGTTGACAGATCAAGCGCGTGCGCAGTCACGCTGACCCCGTACTGTTCACCGATCTCCTGCGCGGCTCGTTCAATCGTTTCGCGCGTGCGCGAGACGATGTGAAGTTTGCAGCCTTCGGCGGCGAGGCCTGCGGCGATGGCGCGGCCGATCCCTTTCGATGCGCCGGTGACGACTGCCGTACGGCCGCTCAATCCAAGTTCCATATCAGCCCCTTCATTATTGTTCTGTGCAACATGGCTTTCCCGCAGTGACTGCGCGTAGCACAATCGGCGGGTTCACCAACCGTGTGCCGGAAGTATAGAGGCATCGTGGCAATACTGTTAGAGTCCTGATTCCGGGGCGAACTCGCAATCAGAAGATAAACCCGGTCTCCGGGTAGTGTCCGGCCGGATCCTGTTCCAGACGTTTCTGCGCGTATTGTCACGACGGGCGTGCGCGACGAATTGCGTCATTGTTTGCGGTGGACACATGATCAACGTTGAAGGAGGAGGCAGCAATGCTGAAACTGTATTTCGATCCAATCACGGTGAACTGCCGAAAGGTGCTCGCCGGCTTCAAGCTGATGGGTACCAAGTATGACGAGGAAAAAGTCGACTACTTCACCGGGCAATTCAAGAGCCCGGAGTACACGGCGATCAACCCCAACCAGTCATTGCCCGCAATAGACGACGACGGATTTATCGTCTGGGAATCCAACGCGATCCTGCAATACGCTGCTGACAAGGATGGCAAAAACGAGTTTTACCCGAAAGACCTGAAAACGCGTACTGACGTCAACCGCTGGCTTTTGTGGGAAGCGAACCAGTGGTTCCCGAGCTGCTATACCTACCTGGTGGAGAATGTCGTCAAGCCGCTTCTGGAACAAAAGCCCGATCAGAACGTGCTGGAAACCGCAGGGCCAAAGTTTCACCAGCTCGCCGATATCATCGACAAGACGGTAGCCAAACAACCATACCTGTGCGGCGACAAAGTCACCATCGCCGACATCGCAGTGGCCGCGCCGATGCATCTTCACAAATGGCAAAAGCTGCCGCTTGACCAGCATCCCAACCTGGTTGCGTGGATGAATCGCGTTGAAGCGTTGCCGTGCTGGAAGGAAACCGACGCCGCCACCCTGCTCGGGTTGAGCTAGCCGAACTCGAATGTCGGGCGATTCATGACGCATCGCCTGACATTTCTTTTACCGGCCTGTTAGTGGCGCTCCATTCCGTCAGACGCCAGGTACCCGCCTTCGACCGGTATACAAACCCCGGTCACATGATCGGATGCTCCTGATACGAGATAAACACAGGTCCCGATAAGGTCTTTCGTTTCGCCGAGATGTCCACTGGGCGTACGGCGAACCATCACTTGCTCCAAAGCTGAGCCTTTCAGTTCCGCTGTCATCTCAGTGAAGTAATAGCCGGGGGCGATCGCGTTGACCTGAATGCCATACTGCGCCAGTTCCACCGCGTTCACTTTGGTTAGTCCGATGATCGCGTGTTTGGACGTCGTGTAAGCAACCTGCAAACCCCTGCTCGGTGCCACCAACCCCCACACCGACGAAATATTCACGATCTTGCCACCGCCTTGCGACTTCATCATGCGCGCGGCGTGCTTGGTACACAAAAACGGGCCTGTCACATTGATATTCATGACATGGTCCCAGGCAGAGCGCTCCAGTTCCATGACTGACTTGCGATTGACTACTCCGGCGTTGTTGATGAGGATATCGAGCCGGCCGAAGCGCTCGGCGATTGCACTCATAACGTGTTCCACCGATTGCTCGTCACTGACATCGAGTTCAAACGCCGCATGTTCCGGACCAAGCTCCTCGAGCACTTTCGCATTACGATCTGCACGGCGTGAACCGATCGCCACTTTTGCGCCGGCATCACGCAGCGCCAGCGCCAGCGCCCGACCGATGCCGCTGTTGCCGCCGGTGACCAGGGCGACACGCCCTTCGAGTGAAAACAACGCGTTCAGCACTGGTAGATACTCCTGTTTGAATGATCGACGGCAACCATCTAGAACGAGCGCGGCAAGCCGAGAATGTGCTCAGCCACGTAGGACAGGATCAGGTTGGTTGAAATGGGCGCAACCTGGTAGAGCCGCGTTTCGCGAAACTTGCGCTCGATGTCGTACTCGGCGGCAAAGCCGAACCCGCCATGCGACTGCAAACAGACATTGGCTGCTTCCCAGGATGCTTTGGCGGCAAGATACTTCGCCATGTTGGCTTGCGCTCCACATTGCTGGTTGGCATCGAACAGTGCGCACGCTCTCCAGCGCATCAGGTTTGCCGCCTCGACTTCGATGAACGCTTCAGCGATCGGGAATTGCACGCCCTGGTTCTGACCGATCGGCCGGTCGAAGACGACACGCTCGCGGGTATAGCTCCTGGCCCGGTCGACAAACCAGTAGCCGTCGCCAATACATTCCGCGGCAATCAGTGTGCGTTCGGCATTGAGTCCATCCAGGATGTAACGGAAACCCTTGCCTTCTTCGCCGATGATATTTTCAGCAGGGATCTCCAGGTCATCGAAAAACAACTCGTTAGTCTCGTGATTGACCATGTTGGCAATCGGCCGCACGGTCATGCCCGACTTCAGCGCCTCGCGTATATCGACGATGAAAATCGACATGCCTTCGGATTTCTTTTTCACTTCGGCCAGCGGCGTCGTGCGCGCCAGCAGAATCATCAGATCGGAGTGCTGTACGCGCGAAATCCATACTTTCTGGCCGTTGACCACATAACGGTCACTCTTTCTGACCGCCGCCGTCTTGATCCGGGTCGTGTCGGTGCCCGTGGTCGGTTCGGTCACGCCCATCGATTGCAGGCGCAACTCGCCGCTCGCGATCTTCGGCAGGTATTCGCGTTTCTGCGCATCCGAGCCATGGCGCAACAGCGTCCCCATGTTGTACATCTGGCCATGGCAGGCGCCGGCGTTGCCGCCCGAGCGGTTGATCTCTTCCATGATCACCGACGCCTCGGCCAGGCCGAGCCCGGAGCCGCCAAATTCCTGCGGGATCATTGCCGCCAACCATCCTGCTTCGGTCAGCGCCGCGACGAACTCTTCTGGATAGGCGCGCTCGGAATCGATGCGCCGATGATATTCATCCGGAAACTGTTCGCAAAGGGCGCGCACGCCATCGCGAATATCCTGATACGGTTCTGTCGTGGAATTCATTGGCTGGGTATCTCCGCTTCGGCCCGCCACTAGGCGAGCTCGACACTGGCCTGCATCGTCAGGCAGCCTTCGTGATCGCGCGTCCACAGAGTGACGCGGCCGTCATCCTCCATCCGCCCGCAAACACTGAAGTGGTGAATGTCAAACAGCGGGCGCACCGCGCGAAAACTGAAACGCCTGACGTTCGCCGCCGGCATGTTCCGCCGCAGCAAATCGACCAGCAATGTCGCCGTCAACGGCCCATGCACCACCAACCCCGGATATCCTTCGACCTCTGTGACGTAACTGCGGTCGTAGTGTATGCGGTGGCCGTTGAAGGTCAGTGCAGAGTAGCGGAACAGCATCACCGGATCGGGAACGATTTCGCGCGAGAACGCTTCGCCGTCCGGCGCCTTGCGCGGTTGCGGCGGATCTTCGCCCGGCTGCGGATTCTCCCGGTAGACGGTGTCATGCTCTTCGGTCAACGCCAGGCCCTTGCTGTCGCTGATTTCGTGCTGCACGGTGACGAATACCATTTGCCCGGTTCGCCCCTGCTTGCAAACAACGTCCTTGATCCGCGATACCCGTTCGATGTCCTCACCCACTCGCAGGTCACGCTCGAACGTCAGTCTGCTACCAGCCCACATTCGCCGTGGCAGGGAAACCGGCGGCATGAATCCGCCTCGTTGCGGATGACCATCCGGGCCGAGTTCAGCTTGTCTGGCCACGGCCGCGAAATACATCCAGTGCCATAGTGGCGGGAGCGCACTGCCCGGTTCGGGATACGGATCTTCGCGATCGAGTGTGGCCGACATCTGCGCGACCTGCGTGGCACAGATGTAGTCATGACTGGTGTCGGTGCGCCCGATCCACTCGCGCAGATGATCGATCGGTACTTCAGTACTCACGTTCCAACTCCGGTGAGGGGTCCACTTCAGCCGTGGAAATGCACGACCGTTTTGGTCGTTGTCATGTGCTCGAGTGCCAGAAAACCTTTTTCGCGTCCGTGCCCACTCTTCTTCATGCCACCGAACGGCAATTCAACGCCACCCCCGGCACCGAAATTGTTGATGAACACCTGCCCGCAGTTCATGCGCTTGGCAACCCGTTGCTGCCGGTCGCCGTCGCGGGTCCACACTGCGCCCACCAGGCCGTAATCAGTCGCATTCGCCAGTTGCACCGCGTCTTCTTCGTCCTTGAAAGGTATTGCCGAGAGCACCGGGCCGAACACTTCCTCGCAGGCGAGCTTGTGATCGCGCGGCACGTTGCCAAACAACGCTGGCGTAACCCAGTAACCATTGGGGTTCAGCCCCTCGGAAAGCCTGCCTTCGGCAAGCAACGGCACACCGCTGTCGATCGCCTCTTTGGTAAAGGCGGCGACCTTGTCGCGTTGCACCGGATTCATCAACGGACCGCAGTCCAGATCCATCTCCGGCGTGCCGACGCGCAAATTCGAAAATGCGTCGGCCACCTTGCCCATGAAAGAGTCATAGACCGATTGCTCTACGAGCACCCGGCTTCCCGCCGAACAGGTTTGTCCGGCGTGCTGGATGATCGCCTTGACGACCACTGGCAACGCCTTGTCGAGATCGGCATCAGCGAAAATGAGCTGCGGCGACTTGCCACCGAGTTCCAGCGTGCAGCCAACATGATTACGTGCGGCTGCCTGCTGCACCAGCGTACCCACTTCCGGCGAGCCGGTGAAGCTGATGAAGTTGATGCCCGGGTGCGCCGTCAGTGCCGCGCCTGCCGTTTCGCCCAAACCGGTAACGACATTGAGTGCGCCTGCCGGCAAACCGGCTTCAACGCCGAGCTGCGAAATCCTGATGGTGGACAGACAGGCGTCTTCCGAAGGCTTGACTACGGCGGCATTGCCAACGGCCAGTGCTGCGGCCACGGTACGTCCATACTGCTGTGCCGGGTAATTCCACGGAATGATGTGACCGGTTACGCCGTAAGGCACGCGCAGCACGTTAACGCTGTAACCGTCGAGATACGGAATGACCTGACCGTGCAGCTTGTCGGCTGCGCCGCCATAGAACTCGAAATAGCGTGCCGTGGCGGTAATGTCGGCACGCCCGGCGGTGATCGGCTTGCCGGTATCACGCGACTCGATCATCGACAGCTCCTCGAAGTTGTCCATGATCAGCCGGGCCCACCGCTGCATGATGCGACTGCGTTCCACGGGGGGCGTGCGCCCCCATTCGCCGTCGAGGGCAGCCCGAGCCGCACGCACCGCGCGGTCAATGTCTTCGGCGCCGCCAGCGGCAATACGCGCAAAAGTTTCGCCATTGCAGGGATCGACCATCGGCAAGGTCTCGCCGCTTGCCGCCTGTACCTGCCTGCCGTCAATGAGCAAGGCGTGGGATTCAATTTCTACTGCCGTCATGCTTCCTCCGATCGTGTCTGTTCGTACAAGTTGTCATTGTTCGTGGTGCATCCTGGCGCATGGCCGGGATAGCCGCAGGCTTCTTGTCACCAGTGGCTTCAGATCACATTCGCTTCACGCAGCTGCGTGATTTGCTCGCTGCTGTAGCCCAGTTCGGCAAGTATCGCATCTGTGTGTGCGCCGATAGCTGGAACGGTATCCATGCGCGGGTTGAAATCTTCCGGCATGCCCGGCGGCTTCATCGCCTTGACTTTGCCAGCCGTCGTATCCACCTCAACCCAGCGTTTGCGTGCGGCGAGTTGCTGGTGGCTCCACACATGGGCCATGTCGTTCATGGCGGAATTGCCGATTTTCGCCGCATCCAGCCGCGCCACCACCTGCTCGCCACTCATTCCCGAGAAGGCATCGACAATGATTTGATACAACTGCTCTCTGGCTGCGGAGCGGCGCGAGCTGGAAGAAAAACGTTCATCATCCTTCAGCCCCGGCTGTTCCAGCACCTTGTCGCAAAAAATCGCCCACTCGCGTTCGTTCTGCAAGCCGACCATGATGACATTGCCATCGCCGGCCTCGAACGGACCATAAGGGTAAATGGTTGCATGCGATGCGCCGGTTCGCGGTGGCGGCGGCGCGCCATCATAGGCGTAATACAGCGGAAAGCTCATCCACTCGCACATGGTTTCGAGCATGGAAATATCGAGACGGCAGCCCTTGCCGGTCTTGCCGCGCTGAATAAGCGCAGCCAGGATATTGCTGTAGGCATACATGCCGGCAGAGATATCAACGATCGAGCAGCCAGCCTTGGCCGGCGTGTCCGGCGTGCCGGTAATCGACAATAAACCGGACTCGGCTTGCACCAGCAAATCGTAGGCTTTCTTGTCACGGTAAGGACCGTCGGCACCATAGCCGGAAATATCACAAACGATCAGGCGCGGAAACCGCTCTTTCAGCGCATCGAACGAAAATCCCATGCGCGCTGCCGCGCCGGGCGCGAGATTCTGCAGCAGCACGTCAGCGTTTTCCAGCAATTTCAGAACGATTTGTTTGGCCTCGTCCTGCTTCAGGTTCAGGGTGATGCTTTCCTTGGAGCGGTTGGTCCACACGAAGTGTGACGCCAGGCCGTTTACGCGCTCATCGTAGGCGCGCGTCGGATCACCAACGCCTGGACGTTCAATCTTGATGACGCGGGCGCCGAGATCGGCCAGCTGCCGCGTGCAAAACGGGCCGGCAATGACGTGTTCCAGAGCAACGACGGTTACACCTTCCAGCGGTCGCATTGTTCGTTCATTCTCCTGTCAGTTTAAACCTTCGTTCCGGAGCGCCTTCGGTTCGCCAATTCATATCAGCGAACATTTCAGTTCGCCGGTTTGTTCCAGCAAAGGTCTAGTTTGCCGTGTGTGCCTCCGGGCCAAGCAAAGCTTCACGAAAGCGGTTTTTCAAAAGCGTGCCGTCGCGTGGCGGCAGTACCAGCGGCATCTGTTCCGGGGAAATTTTTACCTGCGCGAATATGGGCCCTTCACTTGCATGAAGGGCTGCGCGCAGCGGAGCAATGCCACTGGCTTCAGTCACCAGCGAACAGTTCACGAATCCGCAGGCGCGCGCCGCTGCCGCCAGATCCACCGCGTATGCCGTATGCGTTTTTTGCTGACCAGTCTCGCCATACACCTCGTTGTCGAGCACGACTACGGACAAGTTTTCCGGTTTCGTAATGCCGACCGTGGCGAGCGAACCAAGCCCCATCAACATCTCACCGTCGCCGGTAATGACGAGCACTTTCCTGCCCGGTTGCGCCAACGCCAGGCCGAGTCCGATCATGACGGCACCGCCCATACCGCCCCACAGTGGAAAGTTCAGCGGATCATCGCCCGCATCCGTAATGTCCCAGGCGGGTGCACCCAATCCGCCGACTACCAGCAAATCGCCGCGATCGGCAAGCAGCTGCTTGACGACTTCGCGCCGCTGCAGGGGTTTTAATGTCTTGCTCATGTCCTCGGTCCTCGGCTTGTGACAAAGAAGGCTGGGCGGCGTTGCAATATCGCAGTGCAGGCGCCGCTTGCGCGATCGTTAAACGGCCCGGCCGCCGTCGACCGGCAACTCGATACCGGTGATGAAATCGGCAAGGTCGGAAGCCAGATAAAGCGCCGCCTTGGCGATGTCTTCCGGTGTGGCCAGGCGCCCCATCGGGATGCCACCAAGAAACTTCGCCTGGTTCTCTTCGGTATTTTCCATGCCCATGAAGTCCTCGATCATGCCGGTCGGTGACATGACGGGGCAGATCGCGTTGACCCGGATATTGTCCGGCGCCAGTTCGACCGCCATCGCCTTCGATACCAGGTTGGCAGCCGCTTTCGAGGCTGCGTACCACACCAGACCCGGACGCGGCCGAATGCCGGAAACCGATCCGACATTGATAATGCAGCCGCCCTTTTTCTCGCGCATGACTGGCACCGCGGCTTTCGCCATCAGATAGATCGACTTCACGTTCACATCAAAGCAGCGATCAAAGGCGGCTTCGTCAACGTCGAGCATCGGGCCGTTGCGGTGGGTGTAACCGGCGTTGTTCACCACGATGTCAATGGTCCCGAACTGCTTGACCGCGGCAGCGACAAGGGCATCGATGTCGGCTTGCTTTGAAACATCGCACTTTACGGCAATCGCGTTGCCATTGAGCTCACGGGCAACTTTTTTTGCTCCGTCCGCGTTCAGATCCGCAACGACAACCTTCGCACCTTCCGCTTCGTACATGCGGGCGATTGCAGCACCAAAGCCGCTTGCTGCACCGGTCACAATTGCGACCTTGTTGGACACCATTCCCATTTCTTCTCCTCCTTGGCATTGTTATGAGGCCTGCGGCGTGATCAGGCCCGGACTGTGACGAGACGGCATACGAACCGTCGTAAATTCATTCTTGATTTGGATCGAACACCGCTTTATTCGAACACTGGTTTAATCGAACAGCCGTTCGTTCAATTACGGCTTCGAGCAGACGCCACTTCGACCAGATACCCTATTCTTGCATCATTCCCCGACATGCATTTTGAACATTCCCGCCCAACACATCCGGTGTCATTTCGCGAATGTTTTGGCACCGAGCAGGCGCTGACCAATCAACAACGCCGCCGGCCTCAGCGTATTGAATGCAATACGCAGCGTCCCTTCGGCGAGCGGCTGCAGGTCCTCTACGCGATCGGCACGGTTGACCAGTGTGCCCATTTCCTCGAGCACACTTTGCGTCGCGCGTCCCATTGGGACCTGCCATGGATTGAATTCGGCCCAGTCACCGCGCATGGTGATCAGCATCGGCAACGGCACCTGACATACCGAGAGCATCGACAGCATGTTGATGCAGTTGCCAACGCCGCTCGATTGCATCAGCAGCACGCTTTTCTCTCCGCCGAGCCAGGCGCCCACGGCAAGCGCGACGCCTTCCTCTTCGGTGCTCAGACGCACCAGTTTGATTTCGTCGTCCGCTTCACACAGCTTGATCAGGCTGGCATGACCAGCATCGGGCACGATACTGACCTGTCTGATGTTCTGCTTTTTTAATTCCTGGTAGAGCTGCTGACTCCACTCGACACGTGCTGCATCCATGCTTACCGTCCGTTTCTGCCAAGGCAATTGTTCCGTTTTGTACTTGTGCGCGGCACGCGCGGCGATGGTATCGCGCAACGATTGCGGCAATAGCCGGCACGCCGATTATCATATGTTGATCAGGATCTTGCCGAAATGCTGACCATGTTCGAGCCGCCTGAAGGCATCGGCCACATGGCTCAGTTCAAAAGATGAATCAACCACCGGCTTGAGCTGGTGGGCGACGATGGCGCGGTTCATCGCCTCGAAGCGCGCGCGTGAACCCACGGCGATGCCCTGTACCCGGATCATCGGGCCGAGCAGTGATCGAACCGAGAGCTGCGCCTGATCACCGGCAACGAAGCCGATGACACCGACAAAGCCGCCAAAACTGGCTGCCGCCAGCGATTTCGGCAAAGTCGAACCTGCCGTCTCGACGATGATATCCGCCCCCCGGCCACCGGTCGAATCCTTGACGGCAACCTCCCAATCCGGGGTTGCCCGGTAATTGATGCCGATGTCGGCACCAAGTTTCTTCGCACGGGCGAGTTTTTCGTCGCTCGATGACAGCACGATTACCTGGGCGCCGGCCAGCCTGGCAAACTGCATTGCAAACAGGGCAACACCGCCCGTGCCTTGCACCAGCACCACATCGCCGCTCTTGATGCCGCCTTCCTGCAGCGTCGACCACGCAGTCAGGGCCGCAATCGGCAATGTCGCCGCTTCGGCGTCACTGAGATTGGCCGGAGCTGCCACCGCCTCTTCTTCCGGGATGGCAATGTATTCCTGCAGCACGCCCGACAAAGGCGCGCCGAGGGTACGCGTGGTGCGCTGCTGCGGGGTCGGCATGCCATCGTGCCAGCCCTGCGTGTAGACCGGAACGACGCGGTCGCCTTCGCGGAAGCGTGTAACCCCCTCGCCGATCTCCACGACTTCGCCGCAGCAATCGGATGCCGGCACATAGGGCAATTTTAGTTTCGGCATGTACTTGAGCGAGAGAATCGCCAGGTCGCGGTAGTTCAGGCTGGCGGTACTGATTTTGACGAGAATCTCGCCCCGGTGCAGTTCCGGCACCGGCCGCTCGGCGAGCTCGAGGGCGTCGATCGAAAAGTCTTTCGCTTCAACTGCGCGCATCGTGGTTCCTGGCAGCACGTTGTTCTCCTCCGGGATGTTGCTCTGCGCAAACGGCGGCAATAGTGTGACCCCATCCGTATTTGAGACCCCTATGGTACTGAAACGGTGCGGCCGATGAGAAATGCCGGACTTTACACCCTTCGCGCGCTGCAGTGCGCCTGAGCCTCGGTTAAAATGCGCCTTCCCGCGCAAGCCCGGCTCACCGGGCAAAGTCCTTTTACGAAAGCAAACGAATGAGTTCATACAGGATCGCAGTCATTGCCGGTGACGGCATCGGCAAGGAAGTCATGCCCGCAGGGATTCGGGTACTCGATGCCGTTGGCCGCAAGTTCGACATCGGCTTCAGCTTCGACGAATTTGACTGGAGCTGCGACAACTATGAAAAACACGGTTGGTGGATGCCGCCGGACTGGCGAGACCGGATTGGCGGGCACGACTGCATTTTCTTCGGCGCGACCGGCTGGCCGGCGATCGTGCCCGATCACAAATCGCTGTGGGACTCGCTGATCAACTTTCGCCGCGACTTCGACCAGTACGTCAATCTGCGGCCGGTTCGCCTGATGCCCGGAATCAAGTGCCCGCTGATCGGGCGCGAAATCGGTGATATCGACTACTTTGTGGTACGGGAGAATACGGAAGGCGAATACTCTTCGGTCGGTGGGCGCGTATTCGCCGGGACCGAGCGCGAAACAGTCACGCAGCAGTCGATTTTCACCCGCACGGGCGTCGATCGCATCATGAAGTATGCGTTCGAACTCGCCGCCAAACGTCCGGAAAAACATCTCACTTCGGCCACCAAGTCCAATGGCATTTCGATCACCATGCCGTACTGGGACGAGCGTTTCAAGGCGATGTCGGCCAACTACCCGGATATCCGGGCCGACCAGTACCATATCGACGGTCTGACAATCCAGCTGGTACTCAACCCACAGCGTTTCGATGTCATCGTGGCGTCTAATCTGTTCGGCGACATCATTTCCGATCTGGGCCCGGCCACTGCCGGCACCATCGGCATCGCCCCGTCGGCCAACATCAATCCGGATCGCACTGCCCCTTCATTGTTTGAACCCGTTCACGGATCGGCGCCGGACATTTACGGCAAGAAAATCGCCAATCCGGTCGCGCAGATCTGGTCGGGCGCGATGATGCTCGATCACCTCGGTCATGCCGACGCAGCAGCGGCCATCATCAAGGCAATCGAGAACTGTCTGACTGACGGCCCACGCACACCGGATATCGGTGGCAAGGCCAGCACCGAGGACATGGGCAAGGCAATTGCCGACACGCTGTGAACCCAGTGCGCCAAAACAAACCGGCGCTGTAGTAACAGCACGGCAGAACATGGCGGTGAGTTAACGAATGCAAACCGCTTCGCTTGCAGTCCAGTGAACGCCGGCAGACAAAGACAGTAAAGGGGGAGCACAGCATGCCATTTGCCGAAACACCAACCGGAGACCTCTATTACGAAATCTGCGATCTCACACCACCATGGCTGGAGAATCCGCAAACCGTCGTTTTTCATCACGGTGTTGCCGGCCATCCCGGTATGTGGACGCCGTGGCTGGGCGCCCTCTACGGCAGGTATCGCCTGGTGCGCTTCGACATGCGCGGACACGCACGCTCGGTCATACCGCAAGCCGGATACGACTGGAGTTTCGAAGGCCTGGTCGAGGATTTGATGTGCGTCGCCGATGCGGCCGGGGCGGATCGCTTTCACTTTGTCGGCGAATCCATTGGCGGCACCGCTGGGATTGCCTGCGCGTTGGCTCGCCCCGAACGTTTGCTGTCACTCACACTGTCCAATACCTCGCCGGTCGGCGGGCTTCTGGGCAACGTCAATGTCTGGCGGGAAATGGTGAGAACCACCAGCCAGAGAGAATGGGCAGCGCAAATGATGCAGTGGCGCTTCCATCCGGGCCGACTCGATCAGGCGACATATGACTGGTATCTGAGACTGCACGAGACCTGCTCGATGGATGTGTGCTTCGAGCTCGCCGATTTGCTGCTGGCTGCCGATTACACCAAAGAGCTTGACCGCATTACTCTGCCAACGCTGCTGCTCTCACCTGATGACAGCCCGTTTATTCCCGCCAGAATCATGGAAGACATGCACGGGAAGATCAGCGGCTCCGAGCTACAGGTTTTTGCTCACTCGCGCCACGGCTTGCCGTTTTCGCATGGTGCAGACTGCGCCGCCGTGTTCGCCGGCTTCCTCGGACGGCGCACCTGAAGCGCGCCTAAAATATTACGCACACCGCCATCAGGACTGCGCCGATGCGCCAGCCGGTTCAAGCCGCGGTGTTTCAATATGGTTCAGTTCGCAAGCGTATTCGAGCAACGCGGAAAAATCCTTCCCCGCGTACTTGCCGGCACGAGCCGCCCCGTATACCGCGTGCACTGACGCGCCGACCGGCAGTCCGAGGCGAAACT
>JASFUE010000064.1:0-13089 GCA_050050435.1 Burkholderiales bacterium
CATTCGAAAGGTCACGGATGGCAAGAGCCTGGTCATGGTGGAACATGACATGGGCGTGGTGTTTGATCTGGCCGATCGTATATCGGTGCTGGTATACGGTGAAGTGGTTGCTACCGGCACGCCTGAAGAGATTCGCGCAAACAAGGCCGTGCAGGAAGCCTATCTCGGCACGGAACAAAGTGGATCAACCGCCAATGCTTGATGTAAGAGAGCTACAGGCTTATTACGGCAAGAGCCATATTCTGCACGGCGTTCACCTGAACGTCGGCAAGGGTGAAATTGTCAGCTTGCTGGGGCGTAACGGCGTTGGCCGTTCGACCACGATCAAGGCGATAATGGGTCAGGTTGAACACACTGGTACCGTGCAATTCAATGGCGAGCAATTGTCCGGGATGCCAACCTATCGTATCGCGCGCAAGGGGCTTGGTTATGTTCCGGAGAATCGCGAAATTTTCCCCGCGTTGACCACGCGCCAGAACCTGCTGCTGGGCATGAAAAGCACGCGCGCCAGCGGGCGCTGGAACGAGGAAGACATGTTCAACCTGTTCCCGCGGTTGCGCGAGCGCGCCAGTGCGCCGGCCGGTGTGCTCTCGGGTGGTGAACAGCAGATGCTGACCCTGTGCCGTACTCTGATGGGTGACCCCGATCTGGTGATGATCGACGAACCGACCGAAGGACTGGCGCCAAAGATTGTCGAACAGGTCGCCAACCTGTTTGAAGAAATTCGCAACCGTGGCGTGTCGATCCTGCTGGTAGAGCAAAAACTGACGATCGCACTGAGAATTTCACAACGGGTCTACGTGATGGGTCACGGGCGCATCGTGTTCGAAGGATCGCCGGATGATTTGCGTGCTAACGATTCGGTGCGCAAGGAATGGCTGGAAGTCTGATCGCCTTATCCCTGTCGGAGCAGGGCATGTGGTGAATGGCTGTCTGGCTGGTTTGACTCTCGCTGTTGCCGTGCGTAACGGCCAGCTCGCATTGCAAGAGAATTTATTGCAAGAGAAATTATGGTGAAGGAGATTCAATGTCGGAGGTCGTAACCTACGAAGTCCAGGGAAATGTCGGCGTAATTACGCTGAACAATCCGCCCGTGAACGCGTTGTCGGTCAACAAGGGAGTGCTCCAGCGCATTCTCGATTCGATCAAGGAAGGCGAGCACGATCAGCATGTAAGTGCTTTCCTGCTGATTGGCGCCGGGCGCAACTTCTCCGGCGGTGCCGATATCACCGAGTTCGGCAAACCGCATGAGCCGGGTCTGGCGACCTTGCCGGATTTGCTGGCATACATGGATACCGTCACCAAGCCCATTTTCGGTGCGTTGTCTGGGCCGACCATGGGCGGCGGGCTGGAACTGGCGCTGACGTGTCATTACAGGATCGCCGCGCGCGATACGCTGCTCGCATTGCCTGAAGTCAAACTGGGCATTCTTCCCGGTGCCGGTGGGACCCAGCGCCTGCCGCGCATGATCGGCGCGGAGCGCGCGCTTGATTTCATGGTCAACGGCAATCCGGTCAAGGCTGACAAGGCGCTGGAACTGGAAATCGTCGACGAGATTGCCAAGGGCGATCTGCTGCAGGCGGCGATGACATGGACCAAGCGCGCTGTTCGCGAAGGCAAGGGTGTGCGCCGGGCCAGCCAGTTGAAGCCGTCCACGGATCTGGATCCGGAAGCATTCATCGAAGCCGCGCGCCAGAAGGTGGCCAAGGCCTGGCGTGGCTACCCGGCGCCTCTGGCGATTGTCGAATGTGTCAAGGCGGCGCTGACATTGCCGTTTGACAAGGGGCTCTCAGTCGAACGCGCTGAGTTTTCCAAGCTGGTTAAATCAAACGAATCGAAATCGCTGCGTCATCTGTTCTTTGCCGAACGCCAGGCCGCCAAGATTGCGGACGTTCCCGCCGATACGCCATTGCGTGAAATCAAATCCGCGGCGGTAATCGGTGCCGGCACCATGGGTGGCGGCATCACCATGAACTTTGCCAATGCCGGTATTCCGGTGACCATTGTCGAAGCGTCGCAGGAAGCGCTCGACCGCGGTATGGGCATCATCAGCAAGAACTACGCGGCGACGGTGTCCAAGGGCCGCTTGTCTCAGGAACAAATGGACAAGCGCCTGTCGCTGATTACGCCTTCGATCGACTACAAGTCGATTGCAAAGGCAGACATCGTCATCGAGGCAGTGTTCGAGGAAATGGAGGTCAAGAAAGAAGCCTTCGGCAAGATCGACGCCATCGCCAAGCCCGGCGCCATCCTTGCCAGCAATACCTCGACACTCGATGTGAACGAAATCGCCGCAACCACTTCGCGACCCGAATCCGTTCTTGGCCTGCACTTCTTTTCTCCGGCCAACGTGATGCGTTTGCTCGAAGTAGTGCGGGGAGCGAAAACGGCAAACGACGTTCTTGCCACCAGTATGAAGCTGGGCAAGACCATCGCCAAAGTTCCCGTGTGTGTCGGCGTGTGTGACGGCTTCGTTGGCAACCGAATGATCCATACCTATCTGAAAGAGGCAGGCTACCTGCTCGAGGAAGGCGCGTTGCCACAGCAAGTCGATGGCGCTATCGAGAAATTCGGTTTTGCCATGGGACCGTTTCGCATGAGCGATCTGGCCGGGCTCGACATCGGCTGGGCCATTCGCAAACGCCAGGCGGCGACGCGTCCCGCCGATGAGCGCTACGTCAAGATCGGCGACATGATCTGCGAGAAAGGCCGCTTCGGGCAGAAAACCGGTGCCGGCTATTACCGTTACGAACAGGGCAACCGGGCCGCGATCCCCGACCCGGAAATTGAAGAGTTGATTGTCGAGGCCTCTCGTGACAAAGGCATCGAGCGGCGCGACATCAGTGATGAGGAAATCGTCGAGCGGTTGCTCTATTCTCTGGTTAACGAAGGGGCTGATATCCTCGACGAAGGTATTGCGCAGAGAGCATCTGACATCGATGTAATCTATGCATTCGGTTACGGATTCCCGCGCTATCGCGGCGGGCCGATGTTCTATGCCGATCTGGTCGGGCTCGACAAGGTGCTCGCAACCATCAAGCGTTTCGGTCAAAGTCCGTTGGGTACGCACTGGAAGCCGGCGTCGCTGCTGGAGAAACTGGCTGCCGAAGGCGGCGAGTTCAATCAATAAACTGAGTGAGGGGAACAACGATGACTGATGCTGTAATCGTTTCTACCGCGCGCACGCCTTTATGCAAGAGCTGGCGCGGCGCATTGAACATGACGCACGGAGCAAAGCTGGGCGGGCATGCCGTCAAGGCCGCCGTGGAGCGCGCTGGTCTGGCGCCCGAAGAGGTCGAAGATGTCATCATGGGCTGCGCCAATCCAGAGGGCGCGACTGGCAGCAATATCGCCAGGCAAATTGCCATTCGAGCTGGCATGCCGGTTACCGTTTCCGGCGTGACGGTCAACCGTTTCTGCTCATCGGGCTTGCAAACAGTCGCCCTTGCCTCGCAGCGCATCCTCTCGGGCGAGGCAGACATTTTCGTAGCCGGCGGTGTTGAATCCATTTCATGCGTGCAAAACGAAATGAACAAGTACATGGCCGAAGACGAGTGGCTGCACCGCCACAAGCCGGAGATCTACTGGCCAATGCTCGCAACCGCGGAAAACGTCGCCAAGCGCTACAACATTCCCCGCGAAGCACAGGACCGTTACGGCGTAGACAGCCAGAACAAGGCCGAGAAAGCGCGCGCCGAAGGCAAGTTCGACGACGAGATCGTGCCCATTACCACCAAGATGAAAATTGTCGACAAGGAAACCGCGCAGGAAACCATCAAGGAAGTGACCGCGTCGGCTGACGAAGGCATCCGGCCGGGCACCAACTACGAAGGTGTGTCGCAGATCAAACCGGCAATCGAAGGTGGCGTCATCGCCGCGGGAAACGCCAGCCAGTTTTCCGATGGCGCATCGGCGCAGGTCGTCATGAGCGACAAAATGGCGGCGAGCAAAGGTCTGACGCCAATGGGGATCTTTCGCGGGTTCGCTGTCGCCGGATGCGAGCCCGATGAAATGGGCATCGGGCCAGTCTTCGCCGTGCCGAAACTGTTGCAGCGTACGGGGATGAAAGTCGAGGATATCGATTTGTGGGAACTCAATGAAGCGTTTGCCGTGCAGGTGATCTACTGCCGCGATAAGCTTGGCATTCCGGGCGATCGGCTCAACGTCGACGGTGGCGCCATTGCTCTGGGGCATCCTTACGGGGTGAGTGGCAGCCGGCTCGTCGGTCACGCATTGATCGAAGGCAAACGCCGTGGTGCCAAACACGTGGTGGTGACCATGTGTATTGGTGGCGGCATGGGTGCTGCCGGCCTGTTCGAGATTGTGTGACAGTCGCGATACATAAGATTTGGATGCGGTGACTTTGTCACATGCGAAAGCGCCAACCGCGGAGGACGCCGAGGACGCCGAAGGCGCTGAAAAATCGCTTATGAACACTGAGGTGTCGACAGAATCTGGCGTTCATCGGCGATTGCCGGCGTGCGTTTTTTTGATACCGACGCTACGGACAGTTAGAAAGTAGACCTCATGTTCCTCTGCGTCCGTTGCGACCTCTGCGGTGAGAGTTGGTGTTTTCATGCATTCCTGAACTCCTGATCTGTTGAAATGGACTCCAGAATTCTCAATCCGCGTGACATCGAGTTCATTCTTTATGAACTGCTCGAGGTCGAGTCGCTCGCGAACTGGCCGCGCTTTGGTGAGCATGGCCGCGAAACCTTTGATGCCGCGCTGGATACCGCGCAGAAAATCGCAACCGAAAAATTCGCGCCCCACAATCGCAAGTCGGATCTGAACGAGCCGGTCTTCGATGGCAAACGCGTCACTATCATTCCTGAAGTGGCTGATGCGCTGCGTGCATTTATCGATGCCGGATTTCTTTCCGCCACCGGAGACTTCGAGCGCAACGGTATGCAATTGCCATGGACGGTGGCACAGGCCTGCCTGGCCTGGTTCAATGCCGCCAACGTTTCGACTGCTGCCTATCCGTTTCTGACCATTGCCAACGCCAACCTGATGGAAGTGTTCGCCACTGATCAGCAAAAGGCACGTTACCTCGATGCGCTACGCACCGGCCGTTTTTTCGGCACCATGTGCCTGTCCGAGACGCAGGCTGGATCATCGCTGGCCGACGTCCGAACCACTGCTATCCCACAGCCCGATGGCAGTTACCGCTTGCGCGGTAACAAGATGTGGATTTCCGGCGGCGAGCACGAGCTGTCGGAAAACATTATTCACCTGGTGCTGGCACGCATTGAAGGTGCGCCGCCGGGCGTTAAAGGTATTTCGCTGTTCATCGTGCCCAAATTCCGGGTCAACGACGATGGCTCACTCGGGGCGCGTAATGAAGTCGCGCTGGCCGGGTTGAACCACAAGATGGGCTATCGTGGCACCACCAACTGCGTGCTCAACTTCGGCGAAGGCGAGGGCGCCTGGGCGGAGCTGATCGGTGAGCCCAATCGCGGACTGGCCTGCATGTTCCACATGATGAATGAAGCGCGCATCGGTGTTGGCATGGGGGCAGCCGCGCTCGGCTACACTGGTTACCTGCACTCGCTCGCCTATGCGCGGGAGCGTCCGCAAGGCCGGTTGCCCGGCGCCAAAGACCCGACCCAACCGCAGTTGCCGATTGTTGAACACACCGATGTGCGCCGCATGCTGCTTGCGCAAAAGGCATACGTTGAAGGTGCACTGGCACTGTGCCTATTATGCGCACGCCTGGTTGACGAGCAGCACAATCCGGATGAGCGTGCACGCTCCAACGCGACCTTGTTGCTGGAAATGCTCACGCCGATTGCCAAGGCCTGGCCGTCGGAGTTCTGTCTTGAAGCCAACAGCCTTGCGATACAGGTACATGGTGGTTATGGCTATACGCGTGAATTTCCCGTCGAGCAGTTCTACCGGGACAACCGGCTCAACCCGATCCATGAGGGCACAAACGGAATCCAGGGAATCGACCTGCTTGGGCGCAAGGCCGGCATGCAGGACGGTGCGGCGATCCAGTTACTCGCACGAGAGATTCACGAAACCGTGCGCAAGGCTTCCCAATGCCAGTCGGACGAGCTGCAGCAGTGCGGCAAGTCCTTGCTCGAGGCACTCGACCGCATCATGAACGTCACGCGCGACTTGCTGTGCGTAATCGAAAAGGGTGAGGCCGAGATCGCACTCGCCAATTCAACTGTGTACCTGAATCTGGTCGGGCACACTGTGATTGCCTGGATATGGTTGCGCCAGGCATTGCTGGCGGTGGAGAAACTCAACGCCGAAAGCCCAGCCAATACCGGCTTCTACCAGGGCAAGCTGCAGGCGTGCACTTATTTTTTCCGCTGGGAGCTGCCGAAGACAGCGTATTGGTTCCAGTTATTGCACGACCGCGATGCCACTTGCCTCGAAATGCAGGACGCGTGGTTCTAGATCGTTCTTCTCGTCGCATCCGTATCACGCGCCACCGTCTGGGATCTGCACCTGCAATCCATCCGTTCCATCGCAAACATGGTTTTGCCGTGATTGGTGAATGGCATTATGACATTGGCACGATCACGCAGCGCCAGTTGCTGATGTCGCTGGAACTGGCCGCGACGTAGTATGCGCCCTGGCTTTGCCGTTCCCCGAGCGTAGCCGGTAGCGACCTCGAGTGTGTTGCGGTGACTGTGCGCCCTCCGCTATAGTGATTAAAATGGCCTCGAACACGGACCTTGATCTGCTGATCGTTGGTGGCGGCATTGGCGGCGTCATTTGCCTGAAGTATGCAAAGGATGCCGGACTCAAGGCATTGCTGCTGGAAAAGCGCGAGCGGGTTGGCGGGCTCTGGCGCGACGTGCCGCAATGGCAGGATATCCAGTTTCGCAAGGAAGACTGGTCGCTTGGCGGCCTCCCGGCGGCGGGAGAGGATCAGGCAAACATTCTGAAAAACATCGAAGCGTGGGTCGATCACTTCGATCTGTCCAGCGACATCGTGCTCAATGCCGACGTCAAACTCGCACAACCGCAGGGCAATGGCTGGCGTGTGCGCACCGATACCGCGACTTACGAATCGAAGTGGCTCATCGCCGCCACCGGCGGGCACAACAGCCCGGTCATTCCTCGGGTTGATCGCAATGACTCATTGGTTACCGAATATCATTCGTCGGCACTGCGTGAGCCCGGGCAACTCGCGGGCAAGCGCGTCACTGTCGTCGGTGGCGGGGCATCGGCCTATGACCTGCTGGATCTGTGTTTTGAACACGGTGCAGCCAGCGTTGCGTGGGTATACCGGTCAACCAAATGGATGCGTCCGACACGGCAACGCAAATACGACGGTATCGATGTGCGGCTGCTGTCCAGATACCAGATGCTGGGTCTGCCAGTCGGCATCATCAACAGGCTTGCGAACAAGGATCTGAGTATCCGCTATCGAAAGGCGGGGCTGACCGAAATCATGCCCGAGGGCGCGTTTGACATCAGTCGAGACCAGCTGATTCCGGGGCGCAGGCGCATGATCAAGAACTTCCGCAAGATCGCGCGCCACCACGGTGAAGTGCGAGCCATTCACGGAAACACCCTCACGCTATCGGACACTCAACAGTTCGATACCGACCTCTTGCTATGGGGTACCGGTTATCGCACCGATATGGACTACCTAGACGTCGACGCGTTGAAGAATGCAAAGGGGCTAAACGACATGGCCCGGCGCTGCTACTCGGCGTTCCTGTCGATGGATGCGCCCAATCTTTTCCTGATGGCGCCCGGGGTTCTTGAAACCAACACGGCGACTCCGTGGGCGTATGCGCATGTCGCCAGGTCCATCATGTCGCACATTGGCGACACTCCGATCTTCGTCGACTTACCCAAACCAGTAATGACGAATCACTATGATCTCGTCAAAATGCTTGCACGTCGCGATCGTCGCAACTATCCTCGCGGCCGCTGGTTCGCAAAATATTTGCGGCTTGCGATGTTTCATCCCAAGCGGCAACCGTTGCCGCTGCCTTGACGGCCCTAACGAACCGCTTGCGACATTCAAGGCGGTTGGGCGATCTACCTGGCAGGGCAGGTCATCGTACCGTGTGTGGAAGCTAATCCAAAAGGAGAAGTGAAATGAAAAAACTGGTTGCAGGAGTTGTTGCCCTCGTTCTCTGGATGCCATTGCTGGCCTGGTCCGAGGCCACGATCGCCGAAGCCAAACTCGGTACGGATGTTGTCGATCGTGAACTGACCGGCGAAGCGAGCATTTTTGCGTTGAACGAAAAAGCTTTCCTCTGGATGCGTGTGACCGACGGAGAGGGCGAGAGCATCACCGTGACCTGGCGCCACGGCGCCGAGGAGTACCCGGTCACCCTGAGTATCGGCAGCAACTCGTGGCGCACCTGGTCGAGCAAGGTGCTGCACCTGAGCGGGGAGTGGTCGGTTACGGTAACCAACCCGGCGGGGACCACGATTTACGAGACAACTCTGACCGTGCAATAGGCCATCAGGCTTGTTGCGCCCGGCCTGCGTCAGGGCGGGCCGGCGATGCCGGTAGCCGGCAAGCTCGCTTATCGCGGTATATTCACGGACAATGCGATAAACCGCATCGGCAAGGCGGTTTGCGCAAAGGTTCGGCATTTGAACGTGGGGATATTCGAGAATGAGCAGAGCGTTTCCAAAACCCTTCTATAGATGGCGCCCGCATCCGTGGCACGGCCTTGATCTGGGTCCCGAGCCACCGCGGCTTGTGCATGCGTTTATCGAAATCTGTCCGTTCGATCTGGTCAAATACGAAGTGGACAAGGAGACTGGCTACCTGCGCGTAGACCGGCCGCACCGGACGTCCTCCCAGCACCCGACGTTGTATGGGTTCATCCCGAAGACTTTTTGTGGCGAAAAGGTCGGTGCGCTGATGAAGGACGCGGCACGTGGCGATGGTGACCCGCTCGACATCTGTGTGATCAGCGAACGTCCGATATCGAAAACGGAAATCCTGCTCAATGCGCGCGTTGTCGGTGGATTGCCCATGCTCGACCATGGCGAAGCCGACGACAAGATCATTGCCGTTCTGGCAAACGACCCGCTTTGGGCTTCGGTCGATGACATTACCGATCTGCCGCCGGCGCTGATCGAGCGAATGCGCCATTACTTCATGACTTACAAACTGGTGCCGGGAGAAGAGAGCAAGGTCTATATTGGTCCGGCATATGGTTATGAGCACGCGAAAAAAGTCATTAAGGCCGCAATCGAAGACTATGAAAACGAATTCGGATCAGACGGCCGTTGATTATCCGCCGGTGTCCGATCTGGTAGCGGTGTGAATTGCGCCGTTTCCTCGCCATATCAGGATTGCATTGATTTTCGCCGAACTGCGGTTTCGGCAAGCAGCAATCGATGCTCATCCTCTTCAACAAACCCTACGGCGTTCTCTCGCAATTCACCGACGCCGCCGGGCGTGCCACACTCGCAGACTACATAACGATTGCCGGCGTCTACGCCGCCGGGCGGCTCGATCGTGATAGTGAAGGCCTGTTACTGCTCACCGACGATGGCAAGCTGCAACAGCGCCTGGCCGATCCGCGGTTCAAACATGCCAAGACATACTGGGTTCAGGTCGAAGGCGAGCCGGACGCCGCGTCTCTCGAACGCCTGCGTCGCGGAATCGATCTCGATGGAAGATTGACTGCGCCGGCGCAGGTCGAGCAGATGCCAGAACCCGATCTGTGGCCGCGGGTGCCGCCGATTCGTGAAAGAAAATCGATTCCAACGTCATGGATTCGGCTCACCATCAACGAAGGGCGCAACCGCCAGGTCCGTCGTATGACCGCAGCCGTCGGGCATCCCACTTTGCGCCTGGTCCGTTATTCCGTCGGCTCCCATACCATCGACAATCTGAAGCCGGGTGAATGGCGCGAGGCGGAAGCAGGCGCTCGCAAATAGTTCATTCCGAACGGAAAAGGGGCACAGTAATTGCACAAATGCCCCGCAAGAGACCTTTGCGAGTAGCCACGAGGTCTCTAATCAAGACAACTAAATCCAATTCCTATGCGCCTTTTGAGAGCCTTACCAGCACTCATCTTTGGACTGGCATTCGCCGGCGGCGGCGTGTTCTTCCTGTTCCAGACGGCCGTGCCGACGTGGCAGGACTGGCGCGCAATGCAGGGCTGGCACTCAACCCATGCGCAGCTGCTGTCGGTATCCGGGAGCGAGAACCGGACGAATGCTCGTTATCGCTACGACTTTGGCGGTGCCACCTACGAGGGCGATCGCGTTTACGTTCCCACTTTCAACGACAACATTGGTTCTTACCACCTCATGTTACTTGACATACTGAAGCGCCACGAGAGAAGGGGCGAGCCAGTGCGCGTATGGGTCAATCCGCAGGACCCAACGCAGGCGGTCATTGACCGGGACATGCGATGGGGCTTGTTCGCGTTGATGGGTGGTTTTTGTTCGGTGTTTATTCTGATTGGTCTGGTCGTGATGTATGCAGGCAGCCGCGCACCGGCCAAAAAGCCGGGGCCGCAGCGGCCGTCGCTCATGCAATTGCGTCGCGAATGGCAGCAGAAGAGCCAGGATCCCGCTTTCACGGAAAACTTCCTTGAATACGCGAGGCAGCGTGCCGAGGAATTCCACCAACAGCCGGTGAACAAGTCACAGCAGCTCGACTGGCATTTGCGAAAAGGGTGGGGCAGCTCGACCATTCGCTCGAATGCGAAGCGCGGTGTATTCGTTATCTGGGGTTTCGCGATTGTATGGAACGCGATCAGCTGGCCGGTTGTATTCGCTTTGCCGGACGAACTGGCGAAATCCAACTATGCCGTCCTGATTGGTTTGTTGTTTCCACTGGTGGGCCTGGTGCTGCTCTACCAGGCCTTGCGCGCGACAAACGAGTTCCGGCGCTTCGGAGTCGTCCTGTTCGAGATGGACCCGTATCCCGGTGGCATCGGCGGCAACGTGGGCGGACATATTGTTCTGCCGCGCCTTGACTACGCTATTGCGACGGCATCGACATCGAAGCTGTCAGTGCGCCTGGAATGCGTTTATTCCTACGTGTCTGGCAGCGGAGACAACCGCTCACGCAGAGAAAGTATCAAGTGGGCCGAAGAAGGGGAACCGCAGGTTGACAACGCGGGGCAGGGTGTGCGGCTGTCTCTCCGTTTCAGCGTGCCGGAGAACTTGCCGGAAGCCGAGGTCAAACAAAATGGAAACTATCATTTCTGGCGCTTGAGCGTGGAGGCCGACATCCCGGGCGTTGACCTCGATCGGCAATTCAACATTCCCGTGTTCAGGAACGGGGGCAAATCGCAGAGCTCGCTTCACGACATCAGCGCCGGCGTCGCGCAGCGCAAGGCTGCAGAATCGGAAGAGGCGAGGCAATTGATCGCGATGGGCAAATTCGACCTGCCGGGGCTATCGCGTGCGATGCGCTATAGCGACTACGGCGGCGAGATCAGCATGGCGTTTCCGATGTTTCGCAACAAGGTACTGACGCTGTTCGCTGCCATCTTTGCCGGCGGGTTCGGATTCGGCAGTTATCAGATGATCCGAATGGCGTTACGAGGCGAAGGATTCGGGATATTCGTCGGTCTGTTCAGCTTGCCGTTCGTGTTGGTGGCGATCGTGGCTTCGATTGCGACGGTGTACTTGCTGTTCAACAACCTTCGCGTACGCATCGCCCGAAATGAGATCACGGTATTGCGACGGCTGATGTTCATCCCGGTCTACTACCGCAGGCTGAAAGTCACCGACATCGCCTCGCTCTCAATCAAGCAGACAGGTTCAACCGGACAGGGCGTGAAACAGGTTCGTCATTTCAAGATACTGGCCAACGACAGAAGGGGCGGGAAGGTCACGCTTGCCGAAGACATCGACGGTAAGGATGTTGCCGGGCATTTTCGGGATTACCTTGCCGGGCGTTTGAATGTGGAGGTGCGCGCTTGAGCCGAGTAGTTATTGATGCCGTTCGGCCTTTGTCGGCTATTTCTTCCGATGCGGATAGTGTGCTGAGGATAGAATGCAAAAGACATGAAACTGTCGCAAGTGCCCGCAGCATGTCATATGACACCGTGCCATGTTATATGACGCTTTGCGATATAAAACACGTAAAGTGATCTGGGTGAAACGATGCCACCACAGATGAATTGTCCAGTGTGCGGTAGCGATATGCGAAGTAGAAGCTTGTTGTCGCATTACAGCTTGAAGCCATATCGCGTCTGTCCGGATTGTAGTGCGAAATACACAGCCGACGCGAAAACCAGGAAGCGACAGGTCCCAATAATGATTCTGGCCCTTACTGCGCTTGGGTTAACTCTTGCGGCCCGCTGGAAGGGGAGCTTCTGGTTGCTGCCGGCAGTGATGGGCCACATTATTCTGTGGGTTTACGTAGGCTATGCGTTGTCAAAGGTTGTTTATGTGCAGTATCGCGAATAGTGTCGCGGTTCGCGAGTGGGCGCGGCGGGCGGCTTTATTTGGGTTTCCGGCTCTGGCGGTAAACAACGTACTCGTTGGCATATGGCATTTACACTCTTTGCGTGGAGATACGATCTTCAATTCGCTGGCCATTGGTACATTCTGGATATGGATGGTCTACCGACAGTTGTTTTACCGTGAAGTCTCGTCACTGTTTTCGCGCGATGCCAATGTCTAAACTCTCAGTCAAGCGGGACGCCGCGCTGACGCGCGTCGCCTCTTACTTCAAGCGTTATACGTACAAGAAAGACTATGGGCGTTGATCTGGAATGGCAGGACGAGAACGGAGGAGTTCTCGGCGGCACCGGAGATCCGCGGAACGAGTTCTCTTGTGTTCTGTCCTCCGGGGACCTTGCTGGAACGCTCTGTCTTCGTTTCATCGATTTGTACGGCGACACGCTGTTCAACCAGTAGCAGATTCCCGATCTACACCGGGAAATGCAACAGATCGCCAAACGCGCTGGAGCCTCCCAGACACTGTCCGGGATGATCGAGTTAGTCGAGAAGGCCGAGGGTGAAACACACACCTATCTGAAGTTTCGGGGTGATTGAGGCGTGACGTATAACAACGTTTTGCAGCTGAGGATTTATTTTGTCACGGCCCGTGCTGTCGCACGGTCCGCGCCAATCTAGCTCGCAGCTGAAAACAACGTTAGGTCTCATGAACCGATTCGC
>JASFUE010000065.1:0-13046 GCA_050050435.1 Burkholderiales bacterium
CATGCGACATCCATTAATCGAACGCGAACTGGCGACACGCTGGAACGCCAAATATCTGATGGTTGCCGTTCTCGACGTCTACGAGTTCATGGGCAACCGGCGTCTCGGTAACATCGATGATCTACAAGGCGTGCGCGTTCGCATCTCGGGTGCCAATGCCACCGTGCTCGAGCAATTTGGAGCCGTTCCGACCATGGTGACGGCGCCGGAAGCATATACTGCGCTCGAACGCGGCACCATTGATCTGGTTGGCTTCCCTATTGATTCCTTCGGCGCGTTTCGCCTGCACGAGGTATCAAGCTACCTCAGTCAAGGCATATCCATGAGTGGATTTGCCTGTGTGACGCTGGCCTCCCTCGATTCCTGGCAGCGAATGCCGGAAGACTTGAAAGCGATGTTGCCGCAGGTGCGTGAGCAGGCCATGCAAGCGGCTTTCGAGGCATTTGATGAAGGCAACGAGAAATGGCTGCCAATCTTCGATAAACGACTTGAAATTGTCCCCTTTCCGCCGCAGGATCGGGAGAAACTCGTTGCTGCCGCAAAGCCTTTGTGGACACAGTGGGCGCAGCAGCACGACGCTGCGGGTCTGCGCGGCAGTGAAATCCTGCGTTTCGCAAAAGAACAAGTAGCCTTGTTTCGGCAGGGGCACTGAACATCAGCCATGAATGAACTCCTCATTTTGTTCATTCTCGCGGTGGCCACCGCCGGCCTCGTTGCACTGTGGACACCGGTGGTCAATCGCGTCGCCTGGCGCATCGAGAATGCACTGAGCATGATTTCGGCCGGGCTGATCATGCTCGCCATGTTGCTGGTATCGGCAGAGGTCATCAGTCGCAGATTGTTTAACCTGCCGATACCCGGCCAGCTCGAACTCGGTGAACTGCTGATGCCGCCGATTATTTTTCTCGCCATCACCTATACCCAGTCGACCGGTGGCCACGTGCGAATGACACTTGCCATCGATCACCTCCCCGTAGCCTGGCGCCGTGCCTGCGAAATCCTTGGCAAACTGTTGTCGATCGGTGTATGCGCGGTTTTGTGTTTTTACAGCGCCCGATATGCCTGGCGTGCATGGGAGTTTCACGACGTCACCATGTCGCCGCCCTATTTTCTGATCTGGCCCTCGGCGCTGATGGTACCGATCGGCTTGTTCCTTCTCACACTACGCATCTATCTGGAAACGCTGCACCTGCTGTTTCCGCAACTGTTGCCAGGCACGGAACCCGGGCTTGCATCGGCGAGTAGCGATGAATAAGTCTCGAATGGAAACATAGCAATGGATTCCGTTACTGTTGGCATCGTAGGCATATTGGCACTGACACTGCTGCTGGTGAGCGGAATGCGCATTGCGTTCGCCACAGCTCTTTGCGGCCTGATCGGGTTGTGGGCGTTACGCGGCTACGAACCTGCTGCCGGTATCGCCGGGCTGATGCCATATGCCGAATCGTCGCACTATACGTTGCTGGTGCTGCCACTGTTCGTACTCATGGGATACCTGGCCCATCACGCCGGCATTACCCGCAATATCTACTGGACGGCGCGACAGTGGTTCGGCCATTTACCCGGCGGCCTCGCGATTGCCACCATCTTCGGCTGCGCCGGCTTCGCCGCCGCCTGTGGCGCATCAACAGCTTCCGCTGCCGTCATGGGCCGCGTGTCCTTACCCGAACTGAAGCGATTCGGCTATGACGAAAAGATTGCAGCGGGGTGCGTAGCTGCCGGCGGCACGTTAGCGACAATGATCCCGCCGTCAGTGATCATGGTGATTTACGGTTTCATTGCCGAGCAATCTATTGGTGCACTGTTGCTCGCCGGCATCCTTCCGGGTTTACTGCAGGCAACGACGTATTCGTTGATGCTCTATATCCGGTTCCGGATCAACCCGGCGCTGGGCCCATCGATTGAGGGAATTACCTGGAACGAGCGCTTTAAATCGCTCAGGGGAACCTCGGGCATGATCACCCTCATCGCAATCGTTCTCGGTGGTATTTATTCCGGATTCGCTACGCCGACTGAAGCCGCGGGAATTGGCGCATTGGGTGCGCTGATCCTGGCATTGCCGCGCATGCGTCGCGGTAATCTGAAGACTGCTCTGCTGGAAACCGCACGCACCACGGCCATGATGTTTGCAATCATTATCGGCGTACTCATATTCGTGCGTTTTCTCGCTTTCAGCGGCCTGCCTACCGCACTGGTCGACACCGTCATCGAACTCGACGTCAACCGATACGTGATCCTTATCGGCGTTCTTGCGCTTTACCTGGTACTGGGCATGTTTCTCGACGGCATCGGCATGCTGCTGCTCACTGTGCCCATCGTCCTGCCCGCTGTCACCGCACTGGGATTCAATCCGATCGTGTTCGGCGTGCTGGTCGTGCGCATGATCGAAATCGGCCTGATCACGCCGCCAGTCGGCCTCAATGCGTTTGTACTCAAGGGCGTGGCCCCGGAAATCCGTCTTGGCAATATTTTCCGCGGCTGCGGCTGGTTCGTTGTCGTCGACCTGATCAATGTGGCGATTTTGATCATGTTCCCGGCGATTATCCTGCTCATCCCCAACGCAATGATCCAGTGATATCACTGGCTTTAGCGGGCTGGGCTGACTCACAAACGACGCATTGACTGTGAGCAATGGCCAGGCGGAGCCCGGAGCGATGTGCGGTCGCTACAAGCAACACTGCATTTAACCTAGATCAAGATCGAAACAGTTCGTCAGCAGACACTTTCAAGGTTTACGAGCAGCCGATTAACTGATTCCAATTGTTGATTGAAGCCAACGCCGCCGAAGGAAACTGGATTATGCATTTGTTCGCTCAAGGAAAAGCAAGTCGAATGAAGGCGCGTCGTGCAGCTGCAGCATGCCTCTTCTCCGCACTTCTACTCGCAATGTTTTCATCAGGGACCGTAGCAGAAGACGACGAAGAAGCGTGGGCCAGGCAATCACTCTCGGGAAATCACCACGAGCAACAATTTCTCGCTGGCGAACGCGTTGAGGTCAGTAACGCCACCGTCGACGATGACATTTTTGCAGCAGGTAACGATCTCGATTTCGATACCGTGGTTGTGAAGAGGATCCTGGCAGCAGGGGCAACACTGCGGTTCAGGGACATCAAGGTCAGTGATCTCGTACTGGCCGCAGGCGCCTCACTACGATTTGAAGACACCGAAGCCGACGAAATGATACTGGCCGGTGGTGAGCTCAGTATCTCCGGGCAAGTGAAAGACGATATCGTCGCGGCGACCTGCCCGTTTTGTCCATTTCACGGTCGTCTGCACTTGAAGGAACGCTCGCGAATCGGGGATGACGCACGGCTCGCAGGGCGCGAAGTGGTCGTTGACGGCCGCATCGGCGGCAACCTGTATGCGGCGGGGCAGCGCGTCGCCTTATCTGGACAAGTCGCTGGCAACGCCGCGATCGAGGCAGAGCACATTGTGCTGGAATCCGGCGCGCGAATCGCCGGAGACCTCCGCTATGCATCGCCGAACGAGCTCGAGTTACGGGACGGCGCAGTGGTCGCAGGCCAAATCAAAAGAGTTGAGCCACACATACCGTTCGAGAAAGAAGGGCCCGAACATCCAGTCTTGATCGGCTTTCTTGTCGTGTTCGGCTTTTTGTCGGCCCTCGTTGTACTCGGCATCGCTCTACAGCTTGCAATTCCCGGTGTTCTATCCGGCTCGGCTGCAGCGATCGCCACCGCAATTTGGGCTTGCCTGGGACGAGGCCTTGCCGTTGCGTTACTGGCACCTGCGATCGCTGCTTTGTTAATGGCGTCCGTCATCGGTGCGCCGATCGGTTTCCTGATCGGGGCCTCGCTGGTGCTACTGTACGCAATCGCCTTCGTTGCCGTTTCTTATCGCATCGGACTTTATGTACGCCGCCTCTTTGGTCGAATGGAATCGGCTGCAGGTGCCGGTCCACGAATTCTCTGGACCAGCGTTGGCATCCTGATATTTGTCATCATCGGTGCGATTCCCTTGATCGGATGGGCAATCGGCATGCTGGCCATCGTTTGCGGACTGGGCGCTGTAATCAGTCAGCTCGGGCCAGTGTTTCGCAGGGGCAGTGCCGCAGTTCCCGGTTGAGATCGCCGGCATCGATGAAAACACAAACTGCCGACCCCGTATCGGCGAGCGCGTACGTCTCACCACCAGAATCTGTGCCCTCTTCCAGAAGATTTATTACCTTCTATCGGAATGACCCTGCGTGTGCCGCCACACCCATGGCGGCACGGGGTGGGCATCGCGCCACAGTCCGCGCCTGTCCGCCTTTGCCTTGATCTGACAGTCGCGATAGGCCTGCTGGTCTGCCGCCGGCAGCTGCATCACAAAAGCCTCATATACCCAGGCGTATCCTGCGCAGACTTGCGCCAATCCGGCATCGGTACCGTCAAACCATATACGGGCCAGCATGCGACCGTAGTCGTCGTGCCCGCGAGTCAACAGCAGGACCTGTTCTCCTGCGACCAACGCGGCGAGATATTTGCGTGACCGGTCCGAATAACGCTGACCCGGCTTGTCCCGGCGCCCTTTCTCGGGCGCATCGATACTTATGATGCGCACCCAGTGTTCTTCCCCGGCGGCATCGCGGACCTTCACCGTGTCGCCGTCAGTCACGTAGATGACCTGCGCACGCACCGACTGCGGCAAAGGTGCCGCTGCCGCGCTTGCGCAGAGAACGCCGAGGGCAATCAGCCATCCCGCCCGTTTCAAGGAATGCCTCTCATGGAGTGGCTCTATAACGGATATGCCATTGGCTCCTGCGCTCCGTACTGCCTGTTACCGGCGCGGCCACGGCAGGATTGCGCGCACGCGTTTCCGGTAATTCGCGTAGTCTTCGCCCAATTCCGCTGCCAGATCAGACTCTTCAATCGGTGTCACGACGGCGATATAGACCGAAACGCACACTGCCATCAACAAATGTCCAACTGACATGTGCGGTGTCGCCCAGAACACGATCAACCAGCCCAGACTGATGGGGTGGCGCACGACACCGTACAAAAATCGTGCTGTAAACGCGGTTGTCTTTGCGGAATGGTCAAATACCGCCTCCCAAACCTGTCGCAACCCGAAAAATGACCAGTGGTCAATGTTGAATGTCGCGACCACCATCATCAGCCAGCCTGACCCGTATAACGCATGGATGCCCATGGCCAATGCAGGGCTTTCAACCCGCCATACGGTGGCGGGCATGGGCCGCCAGATCCAGATCAGCAGAAATGTGGTCGCACCTGCAATCAGTACATAAGTGGCACGTTCCACGGGTACGGGAATTATCCTCGTCCACCAGGCCTTGAACCCGGGTCGCGCCATCACCGAATGCAGCGCCAGATAGGCAACTACACTAAAAGCATTGGTGACGTAACCTCCGGGTAGCGGCGCGCTGGGTCCGGCGTCTACTGTCTTCGGTACGATGACATTGATCAGAAATCCGATCAGCCAGAGCAGAGAAGCCATGCCGATGACGTACGCAAGAAGTGCGTAGACGCTGCTGAGCAATTTACCGGTGGTAGACATGACTCATCCCCTAATCGAGACAAAAGAGGTTTTCGAATTTTTTACTGTATCACTGGATGCTCGCCCTTCGCGCCCCGATATCGGACTTATGAAGAACCCTCAACATCGCGAAGGCGCTGCCCCCGGGAGAGAAACGGGCAGTACCTTCGCGCACGCGCGCTGCTCAGCGCATCAAAGCTGAAGAAAAGTCAGTCGTCACAAAAATAACTGCCACCATTCGCCAGGCCGGTCCATTTGGCGCTAGCCCCGGTCAGATACGACAGCGAGCCGCTTCCAACAAGCTGGGCCGTCCCATGCAGTGCATCTCTTTTCTCCGTACCCATGTCCCCGGGCTTGGCAGACCAATAGGCAACATATTCGCCAGATTCATCCGGCGTTTTCCAGACGCATGCGCCAGTCCAGTTCGCCACACCATCGACAACAACGGCCTGGCCTCTGCACTCACCGAACGCACGGTGCCGGGGATCACTGGCATCGTCCATGATGATGGTCGCGGGGCTGTAATAGTGAATCAGCGATGAACTCTCGCCCAATTGCGTCACTTCAATGGTTGCGGCGCCGTGGACGTCGTGGCCGCACCCCGCGGCCAGAACGCCGGATACGGTAAAGCTCATACCCAGCGCAAATCCAAAGCCCGCCATGACAGTAACTGCTTTCATGCCAGTTTCCTCCGTATGCTGTTGTCATTGATGACGTGCCAATTAACCGGCACGAGCAGACACTAGCAGCGCAAAGCTTACGAATAGCATACGGATGAACCGGTGGACCGGGAGAGGTCAGGCGCCGAGGCCGGAATAGTCATCACCAGTGGCGCACCAAAGCGCCACTGGCCGAAATCACACGTCGAGCATGGTTCCCCGGCAGTTTTCCGACCCGCACCGGCATGCATATCTCTTGCGCTCTTTCTTGCTGGGGCGGCCTTCATCGACCGAGAGCCGGTAGTCGTAGTTCAGCTCTTCCCCCGGCTGGATAGTGCGCATGGCATAAATGAATACCCTGTCATCGTCTTCCTCGATCGCCTCGCAGTTCGGATCGCAACTGTGATTGATCCAGCGCGCGGCATTGCCGTCGATGCTCGCATCGATGACCTTGCCATTGCTCAGCCCGAAGATGAAGGTGTGGTAAGGATTATCCGGATCACTTGGCGGTCTGCGGAGCGCTTTCTTCCAACTCGAGCGCTTGCCTTGATATTCGACGATTCGCGTGCCCTTGCGAATCTTGCGAGCCGCGAAAGCGCCATGGCCATGGGTGCGGGAAAATCGGATGACGTAAAGAGGTTTGGTTTTTGAAACGGCCATTTGATTCAGGTTGTGAAGTTTGCTTAAAGGAATTTGTGCAGGTGACGAACGCGTTTGCTGCGAACTGTTGCCACGGGATCGCTGATCACCGGAAGTATAAGCGCGTGCATCGCCAAATATTATTACATGCGTTGATCCATCAGTCCTTGTACGCCGCCGGTGGACAGGACAACGACGGTTTGTCTCGCGCACGCACATGCCGCTGAACACCCGAAAGAATGAAACTGCGCCGGGTTCGATTGCGCTTGTCCACAACCGCAATGACGACAGGGCAGCAATGACACCCGTTTCGTACGCTGCAGATTTCCGGAAATGACTGGCGGAAAATGCGTGCAATGTGAACGCAGGCGCATGACCATCAAACCCGGTATGCGCAACGCCTGATTACGCATACATCCTGCCTTTGCGTTTGGTGCACGATTTCGGCAAAACAGCCTCCGATCCGTGCTCGACGGGTTGGAAAAAATCAAATACAACCTGTTGTATTTGCGAGGATTACCGAACACGCGATAGCACTTATTGACGGCCGCCAAAGAACGGGTATACGCTGTTTCACGGGCTAAAAATACCGCAACAAGACGGACAATCGCCCAGCTGGAATTTGCCGGATAAGGGAGGAAAGATGACCACGTTTCAGTGTCCGCATTGCGGGCAATCCCACTTTGCCTCGGTCTGCTCGGACTGCCTGGCAGACCAGATTTCCATTCAGCAAACCAGATCAGTCTTTCACATAGGACGTTGCCACCGCTGCGGCCATGTTGACGACGAGCCTTGCCCGGCACGGGTTGGCTCGGGCGACATCGTGACTCGCGCCTGGCAAAACAGGGACACCACGCTGAAGGACCTTACCCAGAGAGCAACAAACCTGGCGGCGCGCGTCGCGGAAGCAATCAAGACACACTCCTCTCGCGATCGCTGACCGCCTCCGATAACGGGGCGCGCTGGCCGGGGAGCAAAGGCCCGGACGAACGTTTGCAAAGCATTCGATCCGCCTCCACCCCTCTCCCCGGTCAGCGCATTTTTTTGTATCGAAGGCATGACCTCCCCGATGCCCCGCGAAAACCCTTCCGAATAAAGTCTGCCGCCAGCCATGCTCCGTGATGCTCGGGCAGCCCGACACTCCCGGCGCTGCAAGAAGACCCCGCTCGCTCTGGAAACATCCCCCTGGCGCCACCTTCTATCCGTCGACAAGCTTTTTTCTACAGAAAAACAAGGCCTCAGACAACGTGATTAACAAATTTTCGACAGTTGTGAAGAATATAAGTCACTTTCTTGATTCAGCACCTGGCCCTGGGCCCACGCCGCGGGGCACCGCTCCGGCAACATCAGACTTTTTTCTTAAATATTTCATATAGTTATATTAGAATTGCGGACCTTTATCGAGGTCCGGGCCATGACACGATCCGTTGGCACGTGGATTGCACTCTCCCCCGACTGCTGCAAGCCCGTGTCGAGACTCAAAATGGCGCGGCACAATATCAACTGACTGGAGTTTTTTTGTGAAATTGAACAACAAGAATCCGATTGCCCTCCTGTGCGCTTTCGCCGGGCTCGTAATCTTTGTTTCCGGTAACGTACTGGCCGGCAACACCAACACACTCAGGGTTACGGCCAACATCACCGGCACCTGTAGCTTTAATACCGCCAACGTGCCTGCAGGCAATACGACTCTGGACTTTGGCACGTTGGACCAGACCTCGACCAGCGATGCCATCGCCACAACGGCCACCCTGCAGTACTGGTGTACGAACGGTACGGCCATTACCGCGTTTGACGCCGATCTGGGACAGAACTCTGCCAGTTGCGGCGGCAACCGCTGCCTTACAAATGGCTCGGCCTATATCAACTACACACTCACTTTTTCCGACCCGGTCGGTAATGTCGGTTCGGGCAAGACCACGCCCATCGACATTGATTTCGATGGAACCATTCTCAACGCCAACTACGTGGATGCGCCGTCGGGTAGCTATCAGGATCTGGTTACCCTGACGATCAGTCCTTGAACGAGGAACACAACACGCATTTGATGGGCGGCATTTTTGCCCGCGTGTCCGGGAGGGCCGCGATGTTTTGCGGCCTTTCTTTGTTGCCGCTGTTACTCATCGCAGGCAAAGCGTTCGGCGCGTGCGACTTTCGCGCGCCACTGACAAATGAGGCATCGTTCGGCGCGATCACGCCCGCCCAGAGCGGGAATATAGTGACCTCGATCACGCTGCGCTATCAATGTACTCGGGGTGACCCGCCGGCGTTCTCAGTGCGAGGAGCAAACGATACCGGCCCCGGCCTGCACCGGATGCGCAACCTGGCCAACCCCGCCGCCTTTCTGCCCTACCGCGCTACGGCGAGCGTACCCTCGCCAACGCGTTATGACGTCACCATTACCATCACCGAAGCTGATTACCGCGACGCCTGGATTGGCGCCTATGAAGACACCCTGTTCATTACCGTCGCGCCATAATGCCGATGAACATGAAAACCAGATGAACATCTCCCGTTTCCGACTCCCTGCACTTTCCGCAATCCTTCTTGGTTGTTCCTGCGCGATGGCTCCACTACTGGCATCGGCGGGCGATTTTTCAGTCGCCCCGATCAGAATGTTTCTCGACAAGGAACGCAAGTCGAGTGTGGTTACGATCACCAATAATGGAACCGAACCACTGCGATTCGAAATCAAACCAAAGGAATGGACGCAGGACGTAGGTGGAAAGGACGTCTACCTCGACACAAATGACTTACTGGTCTTTCCACGCCTGATGACACTTGATGGTCGCGAAGACCGCGACATCCGCATCGGCATGAAGATTCCTCCCGGCGATAACGAGAAGACCTATCGGGTGTTTATTAACGAACTGCCACCTTCAACCCCACCTGGAACAACCGGGGCAGATGCGGCGAACGTGGGGTTTCTGATCAACTTTGCCATGCCGGTTTTCTTCGCGCCGATCAACCCGGAAGCCGCGCTTGTTATTTCGCGACTATCGCTCGCCAATGGTGAGGTCAGGGTCGGTCTTTCCAATACAGGCAATGTTTTCCAGTTCGTTCAGGAAATGAGCATTGCCGGGCTCGATGCCTCGGGTCAGGAAATATTTCGCGAACCGGTTGCCGAGCGTTACATCCTCGCCGGCGGCGCCAGGTCATATGGGCAGGCGGTTCCACCGGACCAATGCGACTCGCTGGCGGTGATCAAGTTCAGCGTGCGCACCGACAAAATGAGCGCGAATGAGAAGAAGAACGTGGACAGACAGTTCTGCAACAGCAGAAGTCCGGAAAGCTCCTCAGCCGACACATCGCGCTAGACGACTCAGCGTTAACCTGCTTCTTGGCACCTGGCTCGGCCTGTTGACTCCCGCTGCCGCGCCGGGGGCCGACGAGGCGCAGTTGCGGCCCAATGTTCCTGGCACAGCAACGACTGTTAACAGCGACACCAATCCCGACAGCGAAACCAATCCCGGCTCCGAAGCCGGCGCAACCCCGCAATCAAGCGACGAACAACCGGTCGAGATTTACGCGTCGATCAACGTCAACGCGATGCCGGCAGGTATTTTCCTGGTGTTTCGCTACCCTGATGGAAATTTCGCAGTTCGCGAATCCGATCTGAACGCAGCTGGCATCCAGCACCTGTCCGGCCAAACCGTCACGCTCGCTGGAAACACTTACATTTTGCTCGACTCAATCGAAGGCGCAGCCTTCGAGTTTGACGAACGCCGCGTCGAGATCGCAATTCAGATCGATCCGGCCGAAATGCGAAACCAGGTCATCGATGCACGCCGCCGTACCGCACCAGGCAATGTGATCTACCCTGATGGCACCAGCGCCTATTTCAACTATGCCCTGAGCCATGATGACATCGAGTACTCATCCGATACATTTTCGGCAGAAGCCGGGGTACGCTTTGGCGATTTCCTGTTTTTCTCTGACGGATTCTATGAGCGCCTTGAAGACAGTGACCGGAGCGTGCGCCTTCGCACCAATCTGACCTACGACAACCGCGAAACGCTGCAGCGTTTCGTCGTCGGAGATCTGGTTTCGAGTTCCGGAGCCCTCGGCAGCACGTTGAATCTGGGCGGTGTCAGCTTCGCAAAAAGTTACGAGATAGATCCATACCTGATTCGCTACCCGTTCGCTTCCTACTCCGGGCTCGCCCCGGCGCCGGCCCGCTACGAAGTGTTGGTTAACGGCACACGGGTCAGCACCGGGACGGTGGGTCCCGGGCCTTTCGAAATTACCAACATACAGGGCCCACTGGGGATATCTGACGTCGAGGTCGTGGTGCGCGATGCCTTCGGCCGCGAACAAGCCTATTCGACCCCGTTCTATTTCACCCAGGCGGCCCTGCGCCAGGGACTGGCCGAGTACAACTTCGCGCTTGGCAGCCAGCGCAGACAATTTGGCACCGTTAGCAACGATTACGGCCCGGCGGCCGGCTCAGCTTATTACCGCTACGGCGTATCCAATTCCCTGACTCTGGGCGGACGCGGCGAAGCAACGAGCGACGTTTTCAACATCGGGCCGAATATTACCTATCTTGCAGGGCGGTGGGGCTTGTTCAACACCACCGTGTCCTACAGCAACAATCCGGAAAACGATGGCTATGCCGGTGTCTTCGATTATGCGATCCAGACCCGCAAGTTCAATGCGACCGCCAGCGTGCTTTCACAGTCGGAGCATTACACACGCGTTGGCATCGATCCGCAATTCAACGTCCGCCTCGATGCCAGAACGACATTCTCATACGGCCCGTTTACACTCAGCTATCTGACGCGCCGCCCTTACCAGAGCGTCGACCGGACGGTTTACGGTATTTCGGTAACGCCGCGCATGCCAACGCCGAAGTTGTCGCTCTTTGCGTCCTTGCGCCGCATTGTGGAAAACGACTCCAGCCTCGAATTCTACGTCGGGATCAACTATTTCTTCCGGGATAACTACTCGGTCTCCGCCGCTGCGCGCACGCTCGACGACGACTACCAGGTTTCAAGCTCAATCCAGAAAACCGTTCCCGTGGGTGAAGGCTGGGGCTTCTCCGCCCAGGCAACGCAGTTCGATGACTCGCGCGGCGAAGGCCACTCCCTGCGCCCGTTCGTTCAATACAATTCCCGTTACGCGACCCTCATCGCTGACTACCAGAATGTCTCGATCGGCGACGATACCATCGAGAATGCGCATGTGGCGCTGTCGGGCAGTATCTCCACTGTCGGAAACCGGGTCATGCTGAGCCGTCCGGTCAGCGATGCTTTTGCCCTGGTGCAGGTAGACGGTCTGGAGGGCGTGCGCGTGTACCAGGGCAGCCAGTTGTCCGGGACTACGGATAGCAACGGACGACTCCTGATGCCGAGCCTGAGTTCCTACGTGCACAACCAGATCTCGATTGACAGCCGCGACGTGCCGATCGACTTCGAAATGAAGCATTACACGGCCCGGATTTCGCCGGCCCTGCATGGCGGCGGCGTGCTCGATTTTGGTGCAAAGCGCATCCGCGCCGTTGCCGGAACGCTCAAACTGCACCATGGCGACCAGATATCCATGGCGAGCTACGGGGAAGTCTCACTTGTCATGGGCGGCAAGCAGGTCGTACTCCCGGTGGGCCAGGCGGGTGATTTCTTTATCGAAAATGTCGATTCCGAAAGCTATACGTTGTCATATTCCGGGAAGACCGGCCTCTGCTCGGCCGAGCTCGAGATTCCTGAATCGGATGAGGCGATCATCGAACTGGGCGATGTGGCCTGCGTGGCGCAATAACCTGCCGCTCCGCAAGCTATGATATAGACCAATTCCTGCGAGACAGGACGTCCGATCTGGCAGGTGTGCGCAATCGACAAGCAATCTGTGGCATCGGCCGGCCGTAATAATCATCTCAGGTTCACAAAGCCCCGATCATCGTGCGGCAAGAGCACGCCCCCAAGAACTGCAACGCACGGTAAACTCGGGTATTGAACCAGGAATAATTCTGGATGCGCCCGCCACAGGGCGGTTCAGGTTCACCGACAACGTTGAGGAAGCGCATGCAAGCACCTGCGATACCCGAAAATGAAGAAGCCCGTATCGATACACTATATTCGCTCAATATTCTTGGCACGCCGCCAGAAGAACGATTCGACCGGCTGACCCGCCTTGCACGGCGTTTGTTTCAGGTGCCGATTGCATTGGTGAACCTGGTTGACGAACACCGGTTATGGCCCAAATCGGCGCAAGGCATGGAGCGTGTCGAATCTCCCCGCGATCTTTCGTTTTGCGGCC